>NZ_JBEZFW010000001.1:0-233049 GCF_040649695.1 Nonomuraea sp. NPDC048901
AGCCCGGACTCGATCGGCTGCGCGTAGTGCTCGGCGACTTTGCGGTCGGGGCAGATGACCAGGACCGAGACGTCACAGCCCAGCATGAGCCACAGGGCGGCGGCGTAGTGGGCGAGCTGCCGGGGATCCTTGGACTTGTCCTGCTGGATCTCCACGATGATGGCGTGGACGGGCGTTTGTGGTGGGCCCAGCACGAGGACCAGGTCGGCCTCGATGTCGTCGGAAGGGCGGGTGTTGAAGGTGCTCGTCTCCCGCCGGATCAGCGGAGTGGCGGGCAGGTCCGCCCCCAGGAAGTCACGCAGGATCTCCACCGCCAGTTGAGGGCGATCGGCGAACAGCTTGATGAGAGTGTCATGTCGGGGGGACGGCATGACACTCATTGTTACATCACGAGCACGTAAAGTGACGATCATTCGCCTCCTTTCGGCCCTCAGCCGGTGACCTGAGGTAGCACCTCTTCCCCGAGGCGACGGATGTTCTCCAGAGTGCGCTGATGGTCGCCGATTCCCTCGACCATGAGGATGAGGTGCTGGATTCCGGTGGCTTCCGAGGTGCGCAGGATCGACTCCACGCAGTGGGCCGGTGAGCCGACCGGGTGGACGCGGGTCAGGAAGTCTGCGTATGCCGAAATATCCCGTGATGGTGGTTCTCTGTGGTCCACCGGTACATAGCCGGCCAGGCCGGGCGTCAGCCAGCGCGGCAGGGACTCCTTCAGCTCGTTTCGGGCTTCGGCGGTGGAGTTCGCCACGTGGGCGACGGCAGCTGCCACGTGGGCTTGAGGCGTTCCCCCGTGAGAGGCGTACATGGCGATCATCGCGCTCTTCTGCCGATCGTCGATGTGCATGCCGAGCAGCATCGGGAGGCCGCGCTTCGCGGCCAGTGCCACGGTCGGCGGCGAGGTGCAGGCCAGGACCGGGCGCAGCCTGGCCGGCGGGACCAGCGGCACTTCACGGAAGCTGAAGAACTCCCCCGCCGCCGACACCCGCTCCCCGGAGAGCGCGGCGAGCAGTACGTCCAGCGACTCCTCGAAGCCCTGCTCGAAGCGCTCCAGCCCGGTGCCGAACACCTCCAGGTCCACCCACGGGCCGCCCCTCCCGACGCCCAGCGTGAAGCGGCCGTCCGACAGGTGGTGCAGCATGGCCGCCTGTTCGGCCAGGGCGATCGGATGCTGGGTGGACAGGACGCTCACGGCGGTGCCGAGGCCGATGCGGCTGGTCCTGCCGATCGCCACAGCCGCCAGGGTGGTGGCGGAGGGGCAGACGCCGTAGGACATGAAATGGTGCTCGGCGATCCAGGCATCGGCGAACCCGGCCTCCTCGGCCGCCACGATGAGGTCGAGGGCGTTCGCCAGCACCTGCTCTGATTTCTGGTCCGGAAATCGGGCCACGATCAGAAAAATCCCGATTCTCATCCCATCGATGATGGTTGATTCTTCGGGGTCGGAACACTGTTCAGGGCGACGAGTAGCTGCCATCGGTCTTCCAGGCCCCGGCCGGGCAGCCGGGTTCGTTGTGGCTGTGGTGGGGCTCGGGTACGGGCTGGAGCCGGATGGAAAGTGAATCGCGTCAGCGGGTGATATCCCATGACCGCCATCCGCTGACGAAAGGCTCCAGATGACAGCGGCACGAGTCGAAGGTTCGCCGGAGGAGTCGCTCGGCGACTTCCCTGGCATCTTCGACACCTACTTCGAGGAGATCTTCAGGTATGTCGCCCAACGCCTCGGCCCGGCCCAAGCCGAGGACGTGGTAGCGGAGACATTCCTGGCGGCGTTCCGTAAACGGGAGCGCTATGACTCCACCAGGGCCAGCGTCCGGACCTGGCTGTACGGCATCGCCACCAATCTCGTCGGCAAACAACGCCGATCCGAGGTCAGAGCGTTACGTGCCAGACAGCGGCACGGCCCCGGAGCCGACTTTCCCGGACCTGAGGAGCGTGTGACGGACCAGGTCAGCGCCCAAAGCCTGCGACCGGCTCTCGCCTCGGCCATCGCCTCACTCGGACAGGGTGAGCGGGACGTGCTGCTGCTCATGGCTTTGGCCGGATTGTCCCACCAGGAGATCGCCGTCGCGCTCGGCATCTCGTACGGCACGGTCGGATCTCGGTTGAGCCGTGCCAGGACCAAGCTTCGCGCCGCTCTGGGTGGCGCCAACCCCATGGAGGCATAGCGTGGACGAACTGACCCCGCAGGAGCTGACCTCGGTTCGCAGCCTGTACGACGATCTCCCCGCGGACCCGTTCGCCAAGGCCAGGGTCGAAACGAGGATGCGGGCACGTACCAGACGTCGGCTGCCGTGGAAGGCCGGCGTGGTGGGACTCACCGCCGCCGCCGCGCTGGCCGCCGCCATCGTGGTCGGCCCCGCCCTACGCACTGATGAGCAGCCCACGCGAACCGCGCTTTCCGGCCATTCGATCCTGCTGGCCGCCGCGACCAAGGCCAAGTCGGCTCCGACCGGCGAGTACTGGCACGTCAAGCGGCTGTACACGATCCGTCCTGACAAGCTGCACGGCAAGAACGGCAACACGTACCGACTGGAGAGTTCGCGGCTGGTCGAGCAGTGGGTTTCGGACGACGGGCGGGCCTGGACGGGCCTCAAGGAACTGCCCGCGCGCCCGCTTGACCAAGCAGCCTGGCGCCGTGACGGCGCTCCCACCGAGTGGAAGGTCGAGGACGGTCGCTTCTCCACATCGGAGGGCGAGAGCCGGCTCACGCCCGTAAAGGAGGGGGGACGGTTCCGGCTCGCCGGTGAGGACCTCACCCTTGAGCAGGTGAAGGCACTGCCCGCCGCCCCCGCTGCTTTGAAGGAGCGGGTGCTTCAGGCGATCAGGGCCGGTGTCGACGAAAAGAGCTTCGTCGACGACGGTCTGCCGATCACGTTGGCTTCGCTGCTGTACGAGTTGCCGGTTTCGCCGGACGTACGGGCGGCGGCCTATCGGGCGCTGGCCGACTTGCCGACGGTCACCGTCGAGGAGGGCGCCAAGGATCCGCGGGGCAGGGCGGGTGTCGCGGTCACGTTCCCGATCCAGCACGACAAGCCGACCCGGGGCCGGCTGATCGTCGATCCGAGCACGTCGATGGTGCTGTCCTACGAGGTCACGCACGCCTCGGGTATGGGGTCCAAGGCTGAGGTGGTGCTGGCCGCGGGCTGGACGGACGCGGAGCCGTCGCCTCCCACCGCCGAGTAAGCCGAGTAAGCCGAGTAGGGAGTCACCTGTCACGCGAGGGTCACTGGTTTCGCGAGTCGATGCGCGGGGGCGACCGACTCGCCGGACCGTCTGTGATTCCCACCCGCTGCACGCTACTAACCGAAGAGGCTCGCCTGCCCCTCACCCACCGCCGGGTCCCGGTGCCTCTTGAGGTGGCGCCAGCGGGGCAGATCGTCCAGGTACGACCACGACAGCCGATGATGCTCTGTAGGCCCCAGCCGGGCCAGCGCCTCCTGGTGCACCGGTGACGGATAACCGGCGTTGTCCGCGAACCCGTACTCCTCGCACCCGATCGTCCCCATGTACGCGTCACGCCGCACCTTGGCCAGAACCGAGGCCGCCGCCACCGAGATGCTGGCCGAGTCGCCCTTGACCTCCAGGCGTACCGGCCACGGAGCCCCGATGTAGTCGTGCGAGCCGTCGAGGATCAGCGCGTCGGGCCGCACGGGGAGGGCGGCCAGGGCGCGGCGGGCGGCGCGGCGCAGGGCCTCCGTCATGCCGAGCTCGTCGACCTCGGCGTGGGAGGCGTCACCGAAGCCGATGCCCACAGCCCAGGACTCCAGAGAAGCGGCCACGGTTCCGCGCTTGGCGGCGGACAGCTGCTTGGAGTCCGTCAGCCCGGCGGGCGGGTCCGACAAGTCGGTGATGACGGCGCACACCGTCACGGGACCGGCCCACGCGCCCCGGCCCACCTCGTCGAGGCCCGCGACCGTGGTCGTGCTGCGCTGGGAGAGCAGCAGGTGCTCAATGTCATAGGTGGGCGCCATGGGCACCAGACGTTATCGCTCCGCGAGCGATACCGGATCCAGATCGGCGGCGAGATAGCGCGCGGCGACGTGGATGGCCCGCAGCGTCACCGACACCGACGGCCGGTGGACGCTGGAGCCGCGCGCGACGGCCCGTACCTCGCGGCCCACCGGATTGCCGGGGAACTGGCGTACGGCGATGCCGCGCACGCCGGCGGCCAGCGCGAGCGCGGGCACGGCGGCGATCCCGATGCCCTTGGCGACCAGCGACAGGATCGTGCCCAGCCCTTCGAACTCCCACGGCGTCGGCCGGGTACCGCCCACGTCCACGAAGAGCCGGTCGACGGCGAGGCGCGACGGCTCCCCGTCCGGCGTGGCCATCCACGGCTCGTCACGCAGCTCGCGCAGGTCCAGGGGCACCTCGGGGTCGGCCAGCCGGTGCTTGCGCGGCACCACCAGCACCAGCGGGTCGTTCAGCAGCGGGAACGTCCGGAGGCTGTCGCTGTCGCCGACCCGGCCGTACCAGTCGTCGACGAGCGCGATGTCCACCTCGCCCGCCTGCACCTCCCGCATGCCCCGCCCCGACCGGCTCTGGCCGAGCCTGAGCGTCAGCTCGGTGTAGCGGCGCAGCGAGCGGGCCAGCGCGGGCGCGAACGCGACCGCCGCCGTGGGGAAGGCGGTCACCACCACTCGGCCGGACGGCGTGCCCGCGTGGGCCGAAAGGTCGGATTCGGCCTCTTCGACCATGGACAGAATGCGTTCGCCGTGGATCACCAGGCGGCGGCCCGCGTCGGTCAGCTCGGCGCTGCGCGCGGTCCGGTCGATCAGCGCGGTTCCGGTCTCACGTTCGAGGGCCGCCAGCTGCTGGGACACGGCGGAGGGACTGTACCCCAACGACTCGGCGGTCGCCGAGATGCTGCCCCGACGGGCAAATTCGCAGATCAGCACCAAGCGCCGCAATTCGAGCATCGGACTTCCTTCCGCCCACCCACAAAAAGCCTCGCTTGTGGTGATGCCTTCATCCAACCACGCTGGGAACGTGACAAACATGACGGTTACCCTCTCCGCCACTCTGGCGACCAACGAAGACATCGAGCGAAGACGGCGCGCCGGGGAACGGGTGCTGCACCTCGCGTTCGGTGAGGCCGGCCTGCCCGTCCACCCGGCGCTGCGCGACAAGCTGGTCGCCGCATCCGAGCGCAACGGCTACGGGCCGGTCGCGGGGGCGGCCGACCTACGGGACGCGGCGGCGGGCTACTGGACACGACGGGGGCTCCCCACCGACCCCGAACTGGTCGTCTGCGGCCCCGGCAGCAAGTCACTGCTGTACGGCGTGCTGCTGGCCATCGGCGGCGACATCGTCCTGCCCATGCCCAGCTGGGTCAGCTACGCGGCGCAGGCCGACCTCGTCGGCGCCCGTCCGATCATGGTCGCACCCCCGCAGGGACAGGGCGGCGTACCGGATCCGGAGCGGGTGACCTCGGCCGTGCTGCACGCTCGCGCCCAGGGCCGGACCGTCCGCTCGGTGCTCGTGACGCTGCCCGACAACCCCACCGGACGCCTCGCGCCGCCGCAGACCATCCAACGCCTGGTGGAGGTCGCCCGCGAGCTCGACCTGTACATCATCTCGGACGAGATCTACCGGGACCTGCTGCACGACCCCCTGCTTCCGTTCACCTCGCCCGCGGACCTGGCGCCCGAGCGCACGGTCGTCACCACCGGGCTCAGCAAGAGCCTGGCGCTGGGCGGCTGGCGGATCGGCGTGGCCAGGCTGCCCGACGAGGCGTACGACCTGCGCGCCAGACTGCTCGCGGTGGCGAGCGAGATCTGGTCCGCCCCGGCCGCTCCCGTGCAGGAAGCCGCCGCCTACGCCTTCACCGACCCGCCCGAGCTGGTCGAGCGCATCCTGCGCAGCCAGCGGCTGCACGGGACTCTCGCCCGCGCGGTACGCGACAGGTTCACGGAGATCGGCGCGTCGGTGCCCACTCCCCAGGGGGGGTTCTACCTCTACCCGGACCTGAGCCACCTGCGGCTCGGCGGCTCGGCGGAGATCACCCGGCTGCTGCTCGAGGAGCACGGCATCGGTGTGCTGCCCGGCCACGCGTTCGGCGACGATCCCACCGCCGCGCGGGTACGTGTCGCGGTGAGCCTGCTCTACGGGGACACCACGGAGGAGCGGCTGGCCGCGCTGACCAGCCCCGATCCGCTCCAGCTGCCGTGGATCGCGGCCAATCTGGACCAGCTGTCGATGGGCTTGACAGAGCTCTCGCTGGCGCGGCTGAGCCCGGTGCGTGAACGGCACCCGGCGCTCGTGCCGACGCCATGTCACAGTTAGGCGAAACTTTGTCCACGGGCCGGTGCGGAGACCCCGCAATCGGCCCGTTGACCTGCATGAATACCCAGGTTGCAACAAGCTGCAAAGAATGGTGGGCGAGTGCTGTTCTCTCCCATACCGAGCAGCCTCCATCATGTGCTCATGCCCGCTCTTGTCACCTTGTCCGGGCGCCTCGTGCGCCTGGAACCTCTCAGCCTCGCGGTGATCGACGACCTCGTCGCCGCGGCGAGTGAAGACCGCTCCACGTATGCCTTCACCCGTGTCCCGGCCGGCCGGGACGAGATGGTCTCCTATGTGGAGGCCGCACTGGCTGAGCAGGCGGAGGGCCGCACGCTGCCCTTCGCCGTCCGGTGGCTGAACACCGACCGTGTGGTCGGTGCCACCCGTCTCATGCACCTGGAGTACTGGCAGGGCCCCATGCCCTGGCCGCCGGGTACGCGGGGCGCGGTGGGCGAGGTCCCGTCCGTGGCCGACATCGGTTACACCTGGCTGGGCGCCTCCGCCCAGGGCACGGGTGCGAACCGGGAGAGCAAGTACCTGATGCTCTCGCACGCCTTCGAGACGTGGAACGTCCACCGCATCACGCTCAAGTCAGACGTACGCAACAACAGGTCCCTGGCCGCGATAGCCGCCTTGGGCGCGCATTTCGACGGGATACGCCGGGCGGAATGCAGGGGCGCGGATGACACTGTCCGAGATACGGCGTACTACTCGATCCTGAACTCGGAATGGCCCGGGATTCGAGAACGCCTGGCCCAGAGGCTTGTCCTCGCGGCCGAGGCAGCATAAGGAAGCATCCGTGAAGGCCCCGCCATACGGCGGGGCCTGTGTCTTGCTTGTCCTATTTATGCCAGTGTCATGGCCGCCCCCGCGTTATCGGGGCCATGCCGCTGTTGACCCTCAGCATCCGCCGCGTGGCTCAACACCCGATTAAAGGCCGATCAACGCTTCGGTTAACGAATGGGCGGATGCCTATCTGTTGCGCAAGGATGGACCTATCATTTGGTAACAAATCTTTCCATTGCGTTGGAGACAGGCGACATGACTGGTCAGAGCGGCGAAGGCGGGCTGAGGTTCGCCGTGCTCGGCCCCGTCCGCGCGTGGCGCGATGGCCAGGAACTCGACCTGGGCACCCCGCTGCAGCGCTCCATTCTCGCCATGCTGCTCCTGCGGGAAGGCCGTGCGGTTACCCCGACCGAGATGATCGACGCGGTGTGGGGCGAGGACGCGCCGCCGCGAGCCCTCGGTGCGCTGCGCACGTACGTCTCCAGGTTGCGCACGGTCCTGGAGCCCGGCCGGGCGGCCCGTTCGCGGCCCGAGCTGCTGACCTCCGTCGGCCGGGGGTATGCGCTGCGGCTGCCCGACGATTCGCTGGACCTGACCCGGTTCGAGCGCGGCATCCATGAGGCCGAGGCCGCGCGCCGGGCCGGCAGGCCGCGGGAGGCCGCCGATGGTCTGCGGGCCGCGTTGTCGCTGTTCGAGGGCGAGCCGCTGGCCGGGGCCGTCGGGCCGTACACCGAGCATCAGCGTGACCGGCTGGTCGAGCGCCGGATCAGTGTGGTCGAGACGCTCATGGACCTGGACCTGGAGCTGGGTGAGCACGCCGCGGTCGTGTCCGAGCTGATCGCGCTGACGGGCGAGCATCCGCTGCGTGAGCGGCTGCGCGCCCAGCTGATGCTGGCCTACTACCGGTGCGGCCGGCAGGGTGACGCGCTGGCCGTCTTCACCGAGACGCGCGATGCGCTGATCGAGGAGCTGGGCATCGAGCCCGGCCCCGAGCTGACCGCGCTGCACCAGCGCATCCTGAGCGCCGACCCCACGCTGGCCGTGACCGAGGTGGCCGAGGAGGAAGCGCCGGAGGAACGGGCGCCGACGCTCGAACTGCCCCGCCCCGCCCAACTGCCCGCCGCCGTGAGCGACTTCACCGGGCGCATGGACATCGCCGGGCGGCTGCGCACGCTGCTGTCGTCGAAGCCGGCCGAGGGCGTGCCGGTGGCCGCGATCTGCGGGATCGGCGGGGTGGGCAAGACCACCCTGGCCGTGCACGTGGCGCACGCGGCCGACGACCTGTTCCCCGACGGTCAGCTGTACGCCGACCTGCGCGGCTACACCGACGAGGCGACCGGGCCCGAGTCGGCGCTGGGCGCGTTCCTGCGCGCGCTGGGCGTGCCCTCCGACGTCATCCCGGAGCGGCTGGCCGAGCGGTCCGCGCTCTACCGGTCGCTGCTGGCCGAACGGCGCATCCTCGTACTGCTCGACAACGCCCACAATGCCGAGCAGGTCGTCCCGTTGCTGCCCGGTTCGTCGGGCTGCGCGGCCATCGTCACCAGCCGCCACAAGCTGGCCGATCTGCCTTCGGCCCGGCTGTTCGACCTGGACGTGATGGACCCGGACGAGGCCCTGACGCTGTTCGCCTCGGTGGCCGGGACCGAGCGGGTGGCGGCCGAGCACGGCGCCGCCATGGACGTGGTCGCCGCATGCGGGTTCCTGCCGCTGGCCGTACGGATCGTGGCGGCCCGGCTGGCCGCGCGTCCCTCGTGGACGGTCGCCTCCCTGGTGCCCAGGCTGACCGACGAGCAGCGCCGCCTGGACGAGATGCGGGTGGGCAACCTGGCGGTCGAGGCGACGTTCGCGCTGGGCTACGGGCAGCTGGACACCGCCCAGGCCCGCGCGTTCCGGCTGCTGTCGCTGCCCAACGGGCCCGACTTCTCGGTCGGAGCGGCGGCCGCCGTACTGTCGATGAGCGCGTTCGCCAGCGAGGACCTGCTGGAGTCGCTGGTCGACGCCAGCCTGCTGGAGGCGCCCGCGCCGGGCCGTTACCGCTTCCACGACCTGCTCAAGCTGTTCGCCCGGCGGACGCTGGAGAAGTCCGAACGGCCGCAGGCCCGCACGATGGCGCTGCGGCGGCTGCTCGGGTTCTACCTGGCCTCCGCCCAGTCGGCGCACCGGCTGGCCTATGAGGGCAGCATGATCGCCGACAACCTCCAGGTGGACGGCAGCGGGCTCTCCTTCAACAGCGTCAACGAGGCCGTCGCCTGGCTGGTCGCCGAGGGCGACTCGCTGTTCGCCGCGATCAACCAGGCCGCCGCCACCGCCCGCGCCCCCGAGCCGCTGCTGCCCGCCGGTGACCTGCTGGTGGCCATGGAGCCGCTGCTGGAGTCGGGCACCCACACCCGTGAGTTCGACCAGGGCACGCGGGCCGTGCTGGGCACCGCCACGCGCATCGGCGACGCCGGGAGCGAGCTGCGAGCCCGCTACGTGCTCGGCCGGGTGCTGTTCGCGAGCAACAAGCTCACGCAGGCCGAGGAGCAGTTCAGGATCGTGCACGAGCTCTCGGTCGCGCGCGCGGAGAAGGTCGTCACCGGCGAGGTGATGAACGCGCTGGCCGTCGTCGTGGGCCGGCAACGCCGCCATGCCGAGGCGCTGACCTGGTTCGAGTCGGCCATGCGCTGGTATCGCGAGAACGGCGTACCGGCCGGCGAGGCCCTCGTGCTCAGCTACTCGGCCCGCGACCATCTCGGCCTCGGCCGCCCCGAGGACGCGATCGCCGCGGCGGAGAAGGGCCTGGCCATCTTCACCGAGATCGGCAGCGGCGCCGGCACCGCCCGCGCCCGCTACCACCTGGGCATCGTCCTGTCGCGGGTCGGCCGCATCACCGAGGCCGTCCACCACCACGCCGAGTGCCTGGCCTTCTTCCGGGCCAGCAAGCAGCGCGTGTGGGAGCAGCGGGTCTGCTCCCGGCTCGCCGAGACGTTCATCGCCGCCAAGCGCTACCCCGATGCCGTACGGCACGCGGAGGAGGCGCTGGTGGTGTCGAGAGAGATCGGCCATCCCTATGGCGAGGCGCTCTCGCTGATGGTGCTCGGCGAGGCGCTCGAAGGTCTGGGCAGTGCCACGAGGAGTCACGACTGCCTACGGCAGGCCTTCGAGATCTTCTCGCTGCTCGGCGCTCCCGAGGCGGACGACCTCAAGGTCCGTCTCGACAAGGCCACGATCGTTGGTTCCAACATCGAGCCGGTCGTCACTCCTGTCGTCGATACGGTCGCCGGTCCCGTCGAGCCCTGAGTACAGCTCGTCGTCCAGACGTGTCATCCACACATGGTTGATCAAGGCTGTCCCTTTGGGAGTCACGGATCCCCCGTGATGCGTGCCTGTGGCGCGGATTGCTAGCCCGGCCGGCCATCTGACCGTCACGCGTCGCTAGGGGGCCCGGTTATCCGGATGCTCCGCGTAACGGCTAGCCGCCTCACATCGACGACCGGCCGGACCCGACACGAGCCTCGAACCCCCCGGGCTCGTGTCTTGGTGAGAAGCCTCCACCCGAGGGGTCAACATCCGATCAACGGCCGATCAAAGCAGGAAATAACCCTCGGCGATGAGCGGCCGGATGGCGTCGGGGTGCAGGATCTCCCCATCGCCGACCAGCTCGGCGATGACGTTGAGCAGCGGGCCGAGGGCGAGGTCGCCGTCGCAGACGCCCGCCAGGGCCGCCTCGACGGTGCCGACCTCCCTGCTGCGGCGTAGGCCGTCCGTCTGGCGCAGCACGATGCGTATGGGGTCTTCCGCGCCCGGCAGGCCGATGCGCTCGTCCAG
The DNA here is from genome assembly GCF_040649695.1 of Nonomuraea sp. NPDC048901. NCBI lineage: Bacteria > Bacillati > Actinomycetota > Actinomycetes > Streptosporangiales > Streptosporangiaceae > Nonomuraea > Nonomuraea sp. NPDC048901. The sequence goes on from NZ_JBEZFW010000001.1 coordinate 10,879, forward strand.
CAGGCCCGCCACGGTCCGCAGGTGGGCCGAGTCGAGGAACTGCACCCGGTGGGCGGTCGCGATCGAGTCGAGCACGCCGTCGACGTAGTCGCCGACGGGCAGCGTGACCTGGTGGGTGAGCTGCTCCACGCGGACCACCGGGTCGAGCGTGCCCGCGTTGCGCATGGTGATCCAGCCGAAGCCGATGCCCCGCACCTTGTGCTCGTCGAACCAGGCCAGCCAGCGGTCGTAGTGCTCGGTGTAGCCGGGGGTGCCCTGTACGGCGGCGTCCCGCAGCCACAGCTCCACATATTCGGCCGGGTCCTGCACGTCCCGCTGGACCACCCAGGCGTCGCAGCCGGTCTCGCCGAGCCAGCCGCCGACCCGGTCGCGCCAGTCCTCGTCCGCCACGTGCAGCCAATTGGCCAGGAAATGGGCCTGGCCGCCCGGATTGAGGAAGCGGGGGGTCTGTCGTACGAGATCGCGGCAGAACGCGTCTCCGTCGGCGCCCGTCTCGCGATAGGTCAGCTCGCCGCCGGGCGAGATGACGAACGGCGGGTTGGAGACGACGAGGTCGAACAGCTCCCCCTCGACCGGCTCGAACAGGGAGCCGGCGCGGGCGTCCACCCAGTCGATCCCGGACAGCCGCCAGCTCAGCCGGGCCAGCTCCAGCGCGCGGGGGTTGAGGTCGGTGGCCACGATCTCGTCGACGCGGTCCGCCAGGTGCAGCACCTGTACGCCGCAGCCCGTGCCGAGGTCGAGGGCCCGGTGGACCGGGCGGCGGGTGACGAGCTGGGCCAGGTTGGCCGAGGCGCCGCCCGCGCCCACGACGTGGTCGGGGCGCAGCGCCGGGTCGCCGGGCCGTACCTTGCGATCGGAGACGACGTAGCCGCCGGTCTCCCAGGGCTGGAGGTGCACGGTGGCGCGTACGTGCTCGCCCTCGGCGGCGACCAGGCCCGACGCGAGGGCCTCGTCGAGAACCTCGCCCGGGAACCGCGCGGCCGGAACGGCGGCGCCGAGCCACCAGAGCCGGATCAGCGCGGCCAGCGGGTCGTCGCCGGCCGTGGCGCGCAGCGCCGGGACCAGCTCCTCACGGGACAGGGCCGAGGCCGCCATGACGCCCAGCCGATCGCGGACGCCGTCGATCGAGTAGCCGGTCTCGAGGAGGTGCTCGCGCAGTCGTTCCACGAGACCATCCTTTCACCGCAGAATCCCGCGCATGATCCGATACCCACAGTAATCATACTGTTACCGAAACGTCCAAGCGTTTTGCAAGTGGGCCACGATATCTCTATGAAGACCCACGCTCGGTGTTAGAAGAGGAGCGGATCAATGCAGATCCCTTGCCTGGCCTGCGAGTCCCGTTTCTGGCCCGACGACTACTTCCGCGCCTGCTCCGACTACAACCGCGGGCTGGACCTGGTCTCATGGACCTGCCCCAGCTGCGGCAACCGCGACGACCTGCGAGTGCTGCCGGGAGAGCTGGGATTCGGCTACCCCTGCCGGGGCCGGTTCGACGTGCACGCGCGGGTGCGCGTGCCAGGGCTGCGCAGGCAGCGTGGCGATCTGCGCCTGGACATCTCGCTCGACGCGGCCTGCTGGCGCGTGCCATCGCGGATCAGGCCGCTCTCTAGCGCTGCCGCAGGCTCTGCCAGGCGGCCTCACCGAGCCCTTTGATCTCCTCCTCCGTCGGCGTGTGGGCGCCGGCGAACCACAGACGGCACATCTCCTGCGCCGGTCCGAGCCACAGCACGTAACACATGGTCGGGTGTACGACCTGGAGCCGGCCGTTCTTCATGTGCGGCCGCCACCAGTCGGACACCTGGCGGAAGAAGGCGCGCCTGGCCTCCGCCACCTCGGCGCCACCCGGCTCGTTCTTGCGCGGCGGGCGCTCGCTGACCAGGAGTCTCGCGCGCTCCGGGTGCTCACCGGCCCACCGCATGTGCAGCGCCACGACGGCCTCGATGCCGTCGCGGGCCTCCTCGTGGCTGACCAGCTCGGCGAGGAAGGCCGCCTGATAGGCGGTGAGGATCTCCGCGTAGAGGACGCCGAAGACGTGTTCCTTGCTGGCGAAGTGGTGGTAGAAGCTGCCGACGCTTACGCCGCTCTCCTCACGGAGGCTGGCCAGCGTGGTGGCCGACACCCCGTCCTGGCTGAATCGGCGCAGGGCACCGTCAATGATGCGGGTGCGTCCGTCGCGTCCGTTCTTGGCACTCTTCACACTGTCAATGGTGGAGCAACAGAACCTTATTCCGCAAATACCTCCGCCCGTTGGATCGTAGCGGTCACCTCGACCGATCCGGAAGTCACCTTCATCTGAGCGTCCGGCCAGAGCCTGCGGATCATCCGGAGCACCCGCCTGTTCTCCCCCAGTACGTCCATGCCGACCGTCTTCGCGCCCCGCACCGCGGCCCTGAACAGCAGCACGTCGATCAAGTACGGCCCGAGCCCTTTGCCCTGCCACTCGTCGGCGACCACGACGGCGATCTCGACGTCGGCCGCGCCGCCCCGGTAGCTCATGGCGTGGCCGATGATCTCGCCGTCCAGGGTGGCGACCAGGGCGTCTCTGTGGTCGTCCAACGCGATGAGCACCCGCACCATGCTGGCGGCCGGGGTGCCGATGCCGGTGAAGAAGCGCAGGGTCTGCGTGTGCAGGGACAGCCGGGCGAGGAAGCGCCGGAGCCGTTCGGCGTCGTCGGGCCGGGCGGGCCGGATCTGAGTTCCGAGCATGAACTCAGCTTCCCCTGATTTTCCTGGGTCTGTCAATTGAACTCAGGTATGATATGGCGCATGAACGTGGCATTCCAGGTGAACAACTGCTCCATCGAGCGCACCTTGGACATCGTTGGGGAGAAGTGGACCTTCCTGGTGCTGCGCGAGGCGTTCCGCGGCGTCCGGCGGTTCGCCGACATGCAGGCGATCACCGGGGCGCCCCGGCAGGTGCTCAGCGCGCGACTGGCGCGGCTGGTAGACGAGGGCCTGCTGCGCAAGGAGCCCTATCGCGAGCCCGGCCAGCGCCAGCGTGACGAATACCGCCTGACCGACAAAGGGCGCGACCTCTATCCCCTGCTCGTGGCGCTCATGCACTGGGGCGACAAATACCTGGCCGGCAACGAGGGGCCACCCGTGCTGCTGACCCACCGCGACTGCGGGGCGCCCATCGAGCAGCACTTCCGCTGCGCCGAGGGTCACGAGGTCGCGGGCCCCCGCGAGGTGACGGCGCTCCCCGGCTCAGGCGCCGAGCTGAAGTCCGCCTAAATCCCAGCGGCAGTGTCGCGCTGGAGGGCGCGCAGGCACCAGCGGAAGTCGATCAGCGTCAGCAGCGCCGCCCCCGACAGCAGCACCGCGACGGCCGCGGTGCGCACGATGAGGTACGTCTGGATCGTCTGGCTGAGCAGCAGCCAGAGGCTGAGCGAGGCGTTGCCGAACTGCGCGCATCCCCACACCAGCGACTGCCTGGCGAAGAAGCGCCGCATCACCGGCCGCTCGATCACGTGCTCCGGCAGCGGCACCAGATCCTCCGCCACCCGCTGCGCCAGCGGCCGGCGCAGCCGGGCGGTCGCCAGGAACCCGGCGCTCGCGCAGAAGACGCCCAGGGTCGGCTGCAGGAAGAAGATCACCGCACTGCCGGACAGCAGCGCCAGCACCGCCCTGACGGTGACCGTGCCCGCGGCCAGCAGCACCGCCCCCGGCACCGCCCTGCGCCTGGCCAGCCGCCAGACCACACCCCCGTACACCCAGGCCACGGCCACCACGATCCCGCCGGTGATCCCGGAGAGGATCATCCCGACGTAGAAGACGGCGACGGGCAGGATCATGCCCTCGAACACACGGGGCACGGCGTGGCGCACCAGACGGCCGAACCGGGGCAGCTCGAACGCGGGCGCCTCGGACGGCGCGGCAAGCACGGTCATATGGCTTTGGAGGCGCTCTCTGAAGGGGGAGCTGATCGGACGAATCCCGACCGTACGCGATGAAGCGCCGTTCGGTAAGTGTTTCGACCAGATTGCGATTCGGTCACGCTCCGGCAGACCGAGCCAGGTGAAGGAGCACCGGCCCCGGTGCCTACCCTTGAGGGGTGTACCGGTTCCTTCTCACGCCCCGCTGGATCTCGCTCCACATCGTGGTGCTGCTGGTGATCCCGGCCTTCGTGTTCCTGGGCCGGTGGCAGTTCGGGCGCTTCGAGGAGCGGTCGGCCAACAGCACGCAGGTCACCGCGAACCTGGCGGCCGGTCCCGTGCCCGTAGAGACCCTGATGGGCAAAGGGGCGCGGGAGGCCGACCGGTTCAGGACGGTCACGGCTTCGGGGAGCTACGACACCAGCCACGCGCTGGTGGTGCGCAGGCGGCCGCAGGAGGGACAGCTGGGCTTCTACGTGCTGACCCCGCTGGTCACCGGTCCGGGTCAGGCCGTGCTCGTCAACCGCGGATGGGTGAAGGCCGGGGCGAGCGCCGACGCGCCTCCTGAGGTGCCGCCGCCACCGACGGGTCAGGTAACTGTCACCGGGAGGCTACGTCTCAGCGAGACCGAGGCGACGGCCGGAGTCAAGGAGCGCGCCGGTCTGCCACCCGGTCAGGTGTTGCTCATCGACACCGGGAAGATCGGCAAGGCGCTGCCGTACCAGCTCATGGGCGGTTATGTGGAGCTGACCAAGCAGCAGCCGGCGGCGGCCGCCGCGCCCGCCCCGGTGCCCGCGCCCGACGTGGGCGCCGGGGGCGGCCTCAACCTCGCCTACGGCGTGCAGTGGTGGCTGTTCATCGGCGTGGCCATCGGTGGCTGGATCCTGCTCATCCGGCGCGAGGTGGCAGACAGGAAGGCCGGGGCGAACGCGCCGGCCCAGGAAGTCGGGGCGCCCAGCAATTAAGCTGGATAGGGTGATCCGCCACATAGAGTTCGCAAGTATCTACAACTTTCGTGACGTAGGTGGATATGCCGCAAAGGACGGGCAAACCGTCCGGTGGCAACGGCTCTATCGTGCCGACTCACTCGGCTGGCTGGCGGGAGACGATCTCATCACGTTCCAGGCCCTCAAGGTGCGGACCGTCATCGACCTGCGCCATCCCTTCGAGGTGGAGCGGACCGGGCGGGTTCCCGACTCCGACGGGCTCGACTACCGCAACCTGCCCATCGAGGGCCGCCGCTGGGACATCAACACCTACGACGACCGGCTGGGCGTCGGGAGATACCTCGCCGACCGCTACCTCGAGGTGACCGAGGACGGGATCGACAATCTCCGGTCGGCCATCGAGACGATCTCCCAGTCCGGCAGCGCGCCCGTGGTCGTGCACTGCGCGGCGGGCAAGGACCGCACCGGGCTGCTCACCGCGCTCATCCTGAGCCTCGTCGGCGTGGCGGACGAGGACATCATCGACGATTACGCGTTAACGGGCCTGGCCACCGAGCGCTTCATCGCGAGCTGGCAGCGCCGGCATCCGAACGCCACCCGATGGCCCGGTTTCGGGGTGGCTCCGGCCGAGGCGATGCGGTTGTTCCTCGCCGATCTGACCGCCCGGCACGGCTCGGTCGCGAAGTACTGTACGGACGTCTTGCAGGTCGACGCGGGGATCATCGAAGAGCTGCAGAAGAGTCTTCTGTCGCGGACTGAACCGATCTCCGGTGGGTAGGCGGCACCGGGGTTCGCAGAGCAGCAACCTCACAAAGCGGACCTCATGGCCCGGGGTCGCCACATCCCCCTCCCAGCGATCCCGGGTCCTCGGGCATAGTGGATACCCAACGGAGACGTCGCAGCTTGTTCGACGTTATGCGGCCGTCGTACGGTTACCTGCGTGACTACGCCGCTGCTCCCCGATCCGGATCCGAGGCGGCGCGACTATGTGATCATCTCCGCCGACGATCACCTGATCGAGCCGCCAGACCTTTTCGAAGGCCGGCTCGCGGAGAAATACGCCGAGGTCGCGCCAAAGGTCGTGGAGACGGAGGGCGGTCACCAAGTCTGGCGCTACGGCGGCGCCACATACCCGTGTGCCGGGCTCGACGTGGGCGCCGGTCTGCCCCGCGAGCAGTGGACGCTCGACCCGGTCAGGTTCGAGCACATGCGCCCCGGCTGCCACGACATCGAGGCCCGCATCGAGGACATGGACCTGGCCGGCATCTGGGCGGCGCTCTGCTTCCCCGGCATGCTGGCCGGCCAGTCGGGCATGCCGTTCGCCAGGACCCGCGACCAGGAGCTCGGCCTCGCCCTGGTCAAGGCGTGGAACGACTGGCACATCGACGTCTGGGCGGGCACCTACCCCGAGCGCATCATCGGCCTGCAGCTGCCCTGGCTGCCCGACCCCGACCTCGCCGCCAAGGAGATCAGGGCCAACGCGGCGCGCGGCTTCAAGGCCGTGGTCTTCCCCGAGTTCCCGACCCGGCTGCGGCTGCCGTCGATCCACAGCGGCCACTGGGATCCGTTCTTCGCCGCCTGCGAGGAGACCGGCACCGTCGTCTGCCTGCACACCGGTGGCTCCAGCTGGTCGCCGGTGCCCTCGCCCGACACGCCCATCGAGGCGATCACCACGCTGATGCCGACCAGCGCGATGTTCGCCTGCGCCGACTGGCTCTGGTCCGGGCTCCCGCTGCGCTACCCCAACCTGCGCATCCTCATCGTGGAGGGCGGCGTGGGCTGGCTGCCGATGCTGGCCGCGCGGGCCGACTACGCGCTGGATCACCCCGTCGCGGGCGAGGCGCAGTGGGACGGCGGCCTCAAGCCCAGCGAGGTGCTGCGCCGCAACTTCTACTTCGGCACCCTCGACGACCACTCCCTGTCGGGGGTGCGCCTGGCGGTCGGCCTCGACCATGTGCTGCAGGAGAGCGGCTACCCGCACTCCGACTCGACCTGGCCCGACACCCAGCAGGCGGTGGCCCAGAACCTCGGCACGCTTCCGCCCGCCGACATCGCCAGGGTCGCCTACGGCAACGCCGCCCGGTTGTTCGGCCACCCGCTGCCGTCACGAGCCTGGCTGCGGATGGAGGAGTTCTAGCGGCGGCGCGGTCGCTTGGGACCAAGCCCGTCGTCGAGCTTGCCCTGGACGCTTCCCTGGATGGTCGCGCGCTCCCAGTCCACGTAGCGTCCGCTCTCGCCGAGCAACGAGGCGATCAGCCAGAGGAAGACCCCGAAGTCGTCCACGACACCGATGAGCACGAGAAAGTCCGGCACCAGGTCGATCGGCGAGATCATGTAGATCACGCCGAACCCCATCAGCGCCAGCTTGCTCTTGCCCATGCCGTCGTACTCCCCGCGCATCACGGCGCCGATCATGCGCGGGATCGCTCGTAACCTGGCCATCAAGCCCGGCGTGCCGGGCTTGCTCACTTCACGGTATGTACGCCAGGCCGCCGCAGCCCGTCCTGCCTTCGCCATCATGTCGCTCCTCATACCCGGGCCTCTCACGACATAACGCGTCACGGCCGGAACCGAGTTCCCGAGGCTCGGCCCTCTGATGGTCAGCGCAGTGCGGCGTGCTCGAACGGCCGGGCGGCCTCGATCTGTGCCGCGACCCTGACCAGCAGGTCCTCCCGCCCGGCCGCGGCCACCAGCTGGACGCCCACGGGCAGGCCCGCCGCGTTCCGGTGCAGCGGCAGCGAGATCGAGGGCTGGCCTGTCGCGTTGACCGGCGCGGTGTAGGACACGGCGTGCGCGGTCCTGCCGAACGCGGTGCTCAGGTCGTCCGGCGGGATCCACCCGAGCGGGAACGGCGCGACGCCGAGAGACGGCATCAGCAGCAGGTCGTACCCCGACGCCCACCACGCGGCCATCCGCCTGCGGAACCCGTCGATCCACTGGGTGGCCAGGATGTGGGCGGCCGCGCTGTGCCCGCGCCCGGCGCCGACCATGGCGGCGTTGCGCGGCTCCAGCTCCTCCAGCTCGACCGGCTTGCCGCGCCAGACGCCGACGTTCTCGATCTCCGCGGCCAGGTTGTTCGCCACGATGGCGCCGAAGTGAGCGGGGAAGTCCGGGTCGCCGAGCGCGTCGGGGCAGCCGGGAGCCACGTCGTGGCCGAGCGCCGCCAGCAGGGCGGCGGCCACCTCGACCGCCTCGGTCAGCTCGGCGACCGCCGGCACGTCGTCTCTCGGGTGCGTGGCGACGAAGCCGACGCGCAGCCGTCCCGGGTCCGCGCCGACCTCCTCGGCGAGCGGTCGCGGCAGGCGTGGGGCGTCGTAGGGATCGCCCGGCACGTAGCCTGACACGAGGTCGAGCGCCGCCGCGGTGTCGCGCACGCTCCTGCTGACGAATCCCGGGCACGAGAAGCCGCTCCAGCCCTCGCCGGCCGACGGTCCCGCGCTGGAGCGCCCCCGGGTCGGTTTGAGCCCCACCAGCCCGCACAGGGCCGCCGGGATGCGGATCGAGCCGCCGCCGTCGCTGGCCGTGGCCAGCGCCACCATCCCGGCCGCGACCGCGGCCGCCGACCCGCCGCTCGACCCACCCGCGGAGTAGGCCGGGTCGTAGGGGTTGCGCGTGGGTCCGTACGCCACGGGCTCGGTGGTGATCGTGCTGCCGAACTCGGGAGTGTTGGTACGGCCCAGCACGACGAACCCAGCGGCCCGCAGCCGGGCCGTACCGTATCCGTCCTCCTTGACCACGACGCCGTCGAGCGTCCGTGAACCCGCGCCGTACGGCTCACCCGACTGCGGCCAGCCCAGGTCCTTCAACAGGATCGGCACACCACGGAAGGGCGCGTCGGCGGGGATGGCGTCGAGCTCGGCCAGCGCCCGCTCGAACCGCCGGTGGATCACCGCGTTCAGCTCGCCGTCGTACGCCTCGATCCGGGCGATCGCCGCCTCGACCAGCTCGCGCGGCGACACCCGCCCGTCGCGGACGGCCGCGGCCTGCTCGATCGCGTCAGACCTCAGTACGTCGTCCATCGCATCCTCCCGGCCTGCTCGGTCGCGTCACGCCCCAGTGCGTCGGCCATCGCTTCCTCCCGGTCAGGCCGTGGGGGCCAGGTCGCGGACGGCCTGCGTGATGGTCACCTCGCCACCCGGAATGGGCGCGAGGACAGGGGTGTCGAGGCCGTTGTCGACGTACTCCTGGATCCTGGCCCGGCAGGTCGCGGCGTCGCCGTGCACGACCAGCGCGTCGACCACCTCGTCCGGGATCGCCTTGAGCGCGGCCTGCCGGTCGCCGGCCGCCCACGCCTCGTGCATCGGCCGCAGCACCTCGCCCCGGCCGAGCCAGTCGTGGAAGGCGGCGTAGGCCGGCACGGTGAGGTAGGCGGCCAGCATCCAGCGGGCCAGCGCGCGTACCTTGTCGGTGTCCTCGCTCACGCAGACGAACAGGCGGGCGATGAGCTCGGTGTCACCGATCTCGGCCCGCACCTTCCGTACGTCCTCGGGCGAGAGCCAGTTGGTGATCGCGCCGTCCGCCTCCTCGGCGGCCAGACGCAGCATCCGGGGCCGCAGCGCCGCCAGCACGACCTTCGGCGGGATCTTCGGCGCCCGGTCCAGCTTGAACCCCTTGATCTCGAACGTCTCGTACCGCTGCGACACCTTCTCCCCCGTCAGCGCCTCTTTGAGGAAGCGCAGGGTGTCGCGGGTCCGCGCGTACGGCTTGGCGAACTCGACCGCGTTCCAGCGCTCCACGATCGCCGGGGAGGAGGAGCCGATGCCGAGCAGGAACCGGCCGGGCGCCAGGTCGGCCAGCGTGGCGGCCTGCATCGCGAGCAGCGCCGGACCGCGCGTGAACACCGGCACGATCGCGCTGCCGAGCCGGATCCCCGGCGCCCACTGCGCGGCCATGGCCAGCGGCACGAACCCGTCGACACCGTTGACCTCGGCCGACCACGCGTCGGTGTAGCCGAGGGCGGGCAGTTCCGCGATCAGCTCCTGCGAGTCCGCCAGTGAACGGTCGGTGAACGGAATCGTCATGCCCCAGTTCTGAGTCATCGCGGCCTCCAGCTTGCCCCTCGCGGGGGATCGGGCGTCAATGCCAGGTAGGCCGACCATACCAACCGACCGGTATGTAGTCGCCGCCCTGACCCCTCTGACCCGCCCCGCACTCAGCCGTCTTGCCGGGCGTCGCCTTGCCGGGCGTCGCCTTGCCGGGCGTTTTGTCGGGTCAGGCGCGCAGCTCGTGGACCGCCGCGATGAAGTCCTTCGTGATCCCCCGCAGCCCCGGCAGGTGCGACAGGCCGACGAGCCGGTCCACCAGCGGGACCGTCACGTCGATCAGGCGATGCGTACGGTCGCAACCTGGCGAGGTGTCGTGCACCCAGAACAGCACCATGCCCATCGACAGCAGCCACAGCAGCTCCGGCAGCTCTTCGCGCAGCTCGGAGTTCATGCGGTCGCGCGCTCCCTCGACCACCTGCCGGTAGATGTCGATCGACGCCTCACGGGCCGGCGAGGACTGGGCGCTGAACGGGCTCAGCGGGTTCGTGGGCTCGGCGGCATGCTTGAAGAACTTCACCGCGAACTCGTGATAGGGCTCCGAGACCCGTACCCACTCGCGCAGCACCCCGCTCAGCCGGGCGGCGAACGACGACTCCGTGGCCAGCAGCTCACGGCAGGCCGCCTCGTGCTCGGCCTGGGCGCGGTCGTAGTACGCCTGGATCAACGCCTCCTTGCTTTCGAAGTAGTAGTAGGCGTTACCGACGGATACACCGGCCTCGGCCGCGATGGCCCGCATCGTCGTCGCATCGAAGCCGCGTTCCCGGAACAGCCGCAAAGCCGTCTCGACAATGACTTCCCGGGTGCTCTCCGGTCCTCGGTTTCGGGCTTCGGACACGTTCGTCACTTTACGTGGTAGTCGTGCGTTAGGTCAGGAAAGATCACGGTGATCGCCACCACAGGGCAAAAATCCCGGTGAGATAGGGGTTAGCTCCTGCGAAGGATGGGATTGATGTTTCTGGCGGAAGGGCTATTCCGCGAAAAGGCATCGACATGTGGATACGTGGAACAGTACGGCTGGTAGCGGTCGTATTCCTCAACATTGAGATCTCCATAATCGCGCTGGCGTCGGCCGCTTCCGCCGCTTCCCAAGCACCCGGCAGGGCGCCGCGGCAGACACCATCACCGATCACTCGGTCCTACCACATCGGGGGGACGATCGAGGCGCGCCGCTGGCACCCTTCGGTGGATCCGGCCGACTTCGGCCGGGAGTCCGCCTTGAACCGCGGGGGCCCCTCCGCCCACGGCCAGAAGTCGATCGGGCGCGATCCTGACACGTTCGCGGGCGCGCCGGAGTCATCGGTCCCAGAACCGATCACCTTCGGCCCGCTCGCGAACGAGAGCGGCCCGGCCGCGCTCCTGCGGGACCCGGGAACGGCGACCGGCGGCGTGGAGACGGTGGCGGCGGTCGTACGTCGTCCGGACGTGGTCATACGTCGTCCGGACGTGGTCATACATCGCTCGGACGCGGTCATACGTCGCCCGGACGCGGTCGTACGGGACAGGGATGCGCTTGTGCGGGGCCGGGATGTGCTCATGGGGGAGGGGGATGCGCTCGTGCGGGACCCGGAGAGGGACGCGAGCGGGCCAGAGACGCCCGTAAACGGCCTGGAAAGGGCCGTACGCGACCGGGACGTGGCCAACCCGCCGACGATGTCACAGGACGCCGTACCAGTCGCTCTGCGAGCCGACGCGCCGGTCTCACCGGCCGAGGTGTCCACTACCGCGGTGCGCCCTCTGTCGTCCGTGCCTCACCCGGCCGCCGTGACCATGCGGAAGCTCGAGGCCGACACCATGCGAAAACCCGGCACCGCCACCCCGCGGAAGCCGGGCGACGCCACCACACGGAACGCCGCCAAACTCCAGAAGGCCGGCAGGTCCCAGAAGGCCGACGTGGACCTGGCCCGCGTCAAACCCAGGTACGCGACCGTGCGCATGTCCCACGCGCTGGCCGCCGACTGGCTGCGTGATGAGGGCCTGCGTACGCATTCGTCGGGCCACTGCACGAACAAGCAGGTGTACCGCTGCACGTCCCTGGAGGACATCCGCACCTCGACCATCTCGCGGGTGATCGGCATCAAGCGCCAGAGCGGCTGCCCCGTCATGGTCACCGGCGGCACCGAAGCAGGCCACGCCCCGGGCCCGTACAGCCACGGAAACGGCTACAAGCTGGACATCACCCACAACCCATGTATCGACCGATACATCACCAAAAATCACGAGAAGTCCGGTACCCGGGGCGACGGGGCCGCCCTCTACCGATCACCCTCGGGCACGGTCTTCGCCGACGAGGTGGACCACTGGGACATCCTGTTCCGGTGACAGGGCCTGGTGACGCGGCCTGGTGACAGGGCCGACGACCCAGACGGCGGCGCGCCGTGCGAACCCGCACGACGCGCCGCCTACTGAGACATCTGGAGGGCCGACTACAGCTCGCTCGCCACCAGCTCGGCGATCTCAGCGGCGTTGAGCGCCGCCCCCTTGCGCAGGTTGTCACCACACACGAACAGATCCAGCGTGTTGGGGAAGTCCACCGCCTGCCGGATCCGCCCGACATAGGTCGGGTCGGTGCCCACGACGTCGATCGGCGTCGGGTAGACCCCGTTGGCCGGGTCGTCCATCAGCACCACCGTCGGCGCCGCCTCAAGCACCCGGTGCGCGTCCGCCACCGTGATGTCACGCTCGAACCGCGCGTGCACCGCCAGCGAATGCGTGGTGATCACGGGCACCCGGACGCAGGTCGCGGAGACCTTCAGGTCGGGGATGCCGAGGATCTTGCGCGACTCGTTGCGCAGCTTGAGCTCCTCGGAGGCCCAGCCACCCTCCTTGTACGAGCCCGCCCACGGCACCACGTTGAACGCGATCGGCGCCGGGAACGGCGACTCCTCGGGCAGCTTGTTGCCCAGCACCTTGCGTACGTCGCCCGCCACCTGGCCGATCGACCGGTCACCGGCGAGCGCCTCGACCTCGTCGTACAGCCGCGCGGAACCGGCCACGCCCGCGCCGGAAACCGCCTGGTAGGAGGCGACGACGAGCTCCTTGAGCACGTATTCGGCGTGCAGCGCGCCCATGGCCGCCATCATCGACAGCGTGGTGCAGTTGGGGGTCGAGATGATGTTGCGCGGCCGCAGCCGGGCGTCGAGCGGGTTGACCTCCGGCACGACCAGCGGGACGTCGGGCTCCATGCGGAACGTGCCGGACTTGTCGATCGCGATGGCGCCACGCTCGGCCGCGATCGGCACCCACACGGCCGACACTTCGTCGGGCACGTCGAAGATGGCAATGTCGATGCCGTCGAACACCTCGGGCGCCAGGGCCTGCACGACGACGTCCTCGCCGCGCACCCTGAGCAGCTTGCCGGCCGAACGCGCCGAGGCGACGAGGCGTACCTCGCCCCAGATGTCGGCACGGGTGGAGACGAGGTCGCGCATGACGGTGCCCACAGCCCCGGTCGCGCCGATCAACGCCAGATTGGGCCTGCTCATCGTCCTGAACCTCCGTACACCACTGCTGAGACCTGGTCCGCGTCGAGATCGAAGGCCCGGTGCGCGGCCGCCACGGCCGTGTCCACACCGTCCTGCCCGACGATCACCGAGATGCGGATCTCCGAGGTGGAGATCATCTCGATGTTGACCCCCGCGTCGGCGAGAGCCGCGAAGAACGTCGCCGTGACGCCCGGATGCGAGCGCATGCCCGCCCCGATCAGCGACACCTTCCCGATCTGGTCGTCGAAGAGCAGCGACTCGTAGGCGATGTCACCCTGGATCTTCTTCAACGCCGTCAGCGCCGTCGAGCTGTCGGTCGTGGGCAGCGTGAAGGAGATGTCGGTGCGGCCCGTGGCCGCGGCCGAGACGTTCTGCACGATCATGTCAATGTTGATCCCGGCGTCCGCCAGAGTTTTGAAGATCGCGGCAGCCTCGCCGACCTTGTCGGGAACCCCGACAACGGTGATCTTGGCCTCGCTCCGGTCGTGCGCGACGCCGGAGATGATCGGCTGCTCCATCTCGGTTCCTTCGCTATAAGGATCAGAAACGACCCAGGTGCCTTCTTTGGTGCTGAACGAACTGCGTACGTGGATCGGCACATGGAAGCGCCGAGCGTACTCGACGCAGCGCAGGTGCAGGATCTTCGCACCGCAGGCAGCCATCTCCATCATCTCGTCATAGGAGATCTTGGGGATCTGCTGTGCCGCGCCCACGATGCGGGGGTCGGCGGTGAAGATGCCGTCGACGTCGGTGTAGATCTCGCAGACATCCGCGCTCAGCGCGGCGGCCAGCGCCACGGCGGTCGTGTCGGAGCCGCCGCGGCCCAGCGTGGTGATGTCCTTGGTGTCCTGCGAGACGCCCTGGAACCCGGCCACGATCGCGATGTGGCCCCGGTCGAGCGCCTCGCGGATGCGGCTCGGCGTCACGTCGATGATGCGCGCCTTGCCGTGCGTGGAGTCGGTGATCACACCCGCCTGCGAGCCGGTGAACGAGCGGGCCTCGTGCCCCAGGTTGGCGATCGCCATCGCCAGCAGGGCCATCGAGATGCGCTCGCCGGAGGTCAGCAGCATGTCGAGCTCGCGGCCCGGAGGCAGCGGCGACACCTGCTCGGCCAGGTCGAGCAGCTCGTCCGTCGTGTCACCCATCGCGGAGACGATCACGACCACGTCGTTGCCGGCTTTTTTCGTCGCAACGATCCGCTGCGCGACCCGCTTGATGCAGGACGCGTCGGCGACGGACGAACCACCGTACTTTTGCACAACGAGCGCCACGAGAGTCTCCCGGTTCGGACTGTGAGCTGCCAGTCTACTGGGGGCTTCTCATGCGCCTGATGGTTCATACCACTATGTGGATGATCACACCGCCGTGGTTTCCTCCGCCACGTCAAGCCGTGAGTGGGCGGCGAGTGCCTGAAGTGCCCGCATGGCCGCGCCCGCGTGGTTGCCCCACGTATTGAAATAGGAGTATTGCCACCACCACAGCGCCTCGTGCGGCCGTCCGGCCTGAAAATGCCGCAGCCCGTGGATGAGGTCGGCGGCGACCGCCGTCAGGTCGTCGGAGAGCCGGTATGGGGTGACACCCGTGTCTTTGTACGGGTCGAACACCTCGGCATAGTCGTCGACCGCCTCCAGCAACTCCGACATCGCGGTGCGTACGCCGTCGATGTCGGGATCCTCACTCAGTGGCGGCTCGTAGTTGCCCGAGAGGATCACATCCTCGTTGGCGCCGAGCTTGGCGCCCGCGAGACTTACCTGCGCCACTTCGACCAGCAGTAGCGACCAGATGGCGTCGCCGCCCTCGCCGCCGGCGACCCTGGTCAGGCCGTCCACATAGTTCTGCGCGTGAGCGGCGATCTCCTCCGCCAGCGCGCTCCACTGGTCAGACATCCAGCAGCCTCCGTCCTTCGAACGCGCGGCCCAAGGTCACCTCGTCGGCGTACTCGAGGTCACCGCCCACAGGCAGACCGCTGGCCAGTCGTGTCACTTTCAGACCCATCGGCTTGACCAGACGGGCAAGGTAGGTAGCCGTCGCCTCCCCCTCGAGATTGGGGTCCGTGGCGAGGATGAGCTCCGTGACCCGGCCATCGGCCAGGCGCGTCATGAGCTCCCGGATGCGCAGATCGTCAGGGCCGACGCCGTCGATCGGGCTGATCGCGCCGCCGAGCACGTGATAGGTCCCGCGGAACTCGCGCGTCTTCTCGATCGCGACGACGTCCTTGGACTCCTCGACCACACAGATCACATGAGTGTCGCGCCGCTGGTCGCGGCAGATACGGCACTCCTCCTCGGCGGCCACGTTGCCGCAGACCCGGCAGAACCTGACCTTCTCCTTGACCTCCAGCAGGGCGTGGGCCAGCCGCTTCACGTCGGCCGGGTCGGCCGCCAGCAGGTGGAACGCGATCCGCTGCGCGCTCTTGGGACCGACGCCGGGCAGCATGCCGAGCTCGTCGATCAGGTTCTGGACGACCCCCTCGTACATGGCCTAGAACCCTGGCAACTGTCCGAGACCGCCGCCGCCGAGTCCCTGGGCCAGCGGGCCCAGTTTCTCCTGCTGCAGGTCGGCCGCCGCGCGAACGGCGTCGCGTACGGCGGCGATCACCAGGTCGGCGATCGTGTCGGCCGTGTCCTGCGGGTCGTCGGCGTCTATGACGCTCGGGTTGATCTTCAGCTCGAGCAGCTCTCCCGAGCCGTTGACCACGGCTGTGACCATGCCGCCACCGGCCGAGCCCTCGATCTGCGCGTCGTTGAGCTCCTGCTGGGCGCTCACAAGCTGCTGCTGCATGAGCTGTGCCTGCTCCAGCAGCTGCTGCAGGTTGACATCCCCTGGGTTCACCGTCGTGCGCTCCTCGTGGCTCCGCGTTCTTGACTGCCACGAGCCTACGGTGTTTGGGCGTCGTCATGTACTGCGGCATCCCCAACGTTTCGCCTTGGCCGGATCCCGGCCCCCCTCCAGTGTCCGAGACCCGGCCAACACGTCGGCCGGAGCGGCCGCACCACGCCGACGCGTTGCCGCACGCTAGCCCCGGCAACGTTGCACACACGTTGCGATCGTTCAATCACCCCTTGCAATCCCCCCGAACCGGTTGCGGCCACCAACCGCGAAGCGGATGCTCACCGTAAGGGGTTGACTACTTGGAGTGGCCCATGTGTCACACACATCCGGAAGCGCACTCTCGCGGAGCGCGCGCGGCGGCGGTTACGGAGGAGGCGGCGTCGGAGGGACCGTACGGGATGGTCACCACAGGGCTGCGCACCGACCCGCAGGACACGAGCCTCGACCGGGAGAACACGCACGAGATCGGGAACGCCCACGACCTCCGCGAAGTGCACCCGTTGCAGTCACTGCTCCCCTTACTCGCCCAGTCGCTCGCCCACATAGCCGACGAATCAGCCCACATGATGGTCGTGACGGACGCCGACGGCAGGGTTCTGTGGCGAGACGGCAACCCTGGCGTCCTGCGCGACGACAACCCTGGCGTCCTGCGCGACGGCAACTCTGGCGTCCTGCGCGTCGCCACCGAACCCGACCGAACCGAGCCCTGCACCGACAGACCTCTCATGCGCGTGCTGCACGTACAGTCACGCAGCGCCGCCCCGATCATCGACCCCGACACCGACCGAGTGCTCGGCTGCGTCGACATCAGCGGTACCGCGCGCTCCCCGCACCCGGCCACGGTCGCGCTGGTCTGCGCCACGGCCAAGCTCGCCGAGACCCAGCTCGCCCTGCGCATGCACGAACGTGACGAGCGCCTGCGCCGCCGCTACGAGGCCCTGGGCGGCCACCCGGGCATCCTGCTCTCCCCGACCGGACGCGTACTCTCCGGAGACCCGCTGGGCACACTCGGCGAACGGCTCCCGCTGCCCGCCCCCGGCGAGCGCATGATCCTCCGGGACGGCCGTTTCGTCCTCCTCGAACCCTTCTCCGACGGCTACCTCCTACGCGCCGCACCCCTCACATCCGCCCCCACCCACCTCCGCCTGCGCGGCTTCCTCGGCGAAGGCTCGCCAACGGCCCTGGTGGGCGAGCACCGCCTGCCGCTCTCCCTCCGGCACGCCGAGATCCTCGCCCTCCTGGCCCTGCACCCCGGCGGCCTCAGCGCCGAACAGCTCTCTTTCCATCTGTACGGCGACGACGGCAATCCGGTGACGATCCGGGTCGAGATCCACCGCCTCCGCGCCGAGCTCGGCGACACGATCGGCGCCCGGCCGTACCGGCTGACCTCACCCATAGAGGCCGACTTCCTGGAGCTCCGGGGCCTGCTGGCGAGCCCGGACCCCGCCTCTCTGGCCCGCGTCTACGCCGGCCCCCTGCTGCCGCGCTCGGAGTCGCCCGAGATCCGCCGCGAACGGGACGAGTTCGAGGTCCAGGTACGTACGTGCCTGCTGCTGCGCGGCTCACCCGATGATTTGTGGGCGTACGCGCAGACCTCCGGCGGACGGGAGGACTTCGAGATCCTGCAGCGCCTCGCGACCACCCTCCCCGCGACTGACCACCGCGCCGCCGCCGCCCAAGCCCGCCTACGCGCCTGAAGCCGCCGCCGCCCGACCCCGCTTGAGACCGCCGACGCCCGAGTTCGCCTACGCGCCTGAGACCGCCGGTTCACCGCGTACCCGAGGCGAGGTCTCAGAGTTCGCCGATCACCTGGGCGCCGAGCTCGCTCTGGAGGAGGGCCATGCCGGAGCGCGCGTCCACGTCCGCGTCGGCGTCGTTCAGCGGGTCGACCTCGTCGGTCTCCGGGCCCTTCCGGCGGTTGGGGACAGCTTCGGGCCAGGCGGCAGAGCTTGCCTGCTGCCTGGAGGCGGGGGCCCTGGGACCCGCCTGAGCGGCTGCCTTCGCGGCCGACCTCGCGGCGGCCAGTCCCGTCCCGGACGAGCCATTGCCCGCCCCCACGCTCACGGCTTGTCCCGAACCCTGGGGCCGGACACCGGTAGTCGAGTCGGTGGGGTCCGGGGTGGGTGGAGAGCCGGGACCCGGATCGTCAGGTGCGTCCGGCCAGGACTCGTCCGTCGTCGGGCGGCCACCGTTCTGGGAGGCGTGGTCGGCTGGTCCGGGTGGTTGGCCCGCCTCCTGAGAACCGGAGTCGTCGTCCGACGAGCCATGCGAATGAGCACGGCTGTGCCCCGACTGAGCACCGCTCTGCGGGACTGTCGCAGACCCCGGCTGGTCGTACCGGGAAACGCCCGACTGCGACGGATCCGTCTGCGGAGCCGGGTGCGAGCCTTGGTGCGGTCCTGTGTGCGAGCCCGGCTGCGGACCCGCGTGGGAGCCCGTGTGCGGACCGGACTGAGGCCCCGGCCGTGAGCCCCCAGAGCCCTGGGGGGCCGGGGAGCCGCCCACGACCGCCTCAACCCGCCAGGTGCCGCCGAGCACATCGGCCAGCGCGCTGGCCACCACGGCGTCCTTGCCGCCACCCGTGAAGTTCTTCATCGCGCCGACCTGACCGAAGCCGAGCGTGACCAGGTTGCCCTCGATGCCCACCACTTGGGCGTTGGTGCTCACATTGGCCCAGACGACGATGCTGCGCCGCTTGAGCGCGGCCAACACGGCGGGCCACTGCTGCTGGACCGCCCCAGCACCACCAACACCAACTGGAGCCGCACCCTGATGGGACGACGCCCCCTGCCCTTGGGACGCCTGCCCATGAGGCGCTTGCCCGTGGGACGCCTGGCCTTGGGCCGACGGGCCCTGAGGCGCGGCTGCGTGCGACGTCGGCCCGTGGGACCCGGCGCCGGGCGTCGACGCTGCCTGGGATCCGGCTGGTGACTGCGCGGGCCGCCCGGGGCGAGCCGGCTCCGGCCAGTCATCGGCACTGCCCCCCTGGGACCCCGGGCTCGCGGACACGCCACCGGCAGACATCGCCGAACTGTCGGCCGGCGCGCCCCCACCAGCATGACCGCCGTCCCCAGCCTGCGGAACACCGCCGGCATACCCAGCACCACCCGCAGGGGCGGGCCCACCACTCTGTGCGGGACCACTCGCGTACGCAGCACCACCATGCACCGGCCCACCACCGACAGGCGTGGCCTGGGCAGGCATGGCCCGGGCGGCCATCTGGGCGACGGCGCCGCCGCGTTCGAGGCGTTCGAGGCGGGCGAGCAGGGCGTCCTCGCCCTGCGACGCGCCGGGCAGCAGAACGCGAGCGCACATCAACTCAAGCAGGAGCCGCGGGGAGGTCGCGCCGCGCATCTCGGTGAGGCCGGCGTTGAAGATCTCGGCGGCCCGCGTGAGCTCGGCCGGCCCCATGGAGCTCGCCTGCTGGACGAGGCGCTCCAGCTCGTCGGCCGGACGATCGAGCAGGCCACTGCTGGCGGCCTCGGGGACGTTCGCCAGGATCACCAGGTCGCGGAAACGTTCGAGCAGGTCGGAGGCGAACCGGCGCGGATCGTGGCCGCCCTCGATCACCCGGTTGACGGCGTGGAAGACCTGCGCCCCGTCACGGGAGGCGAACGCCTGGACGACCTCGTCGAGCAGGTCGCCATCGGTGTAGCCGAGCAGCGAGACGGCCTTGGCGTAGGTGATGCCGTCGTCCTCGGCCCCGGCGAGCAGCTGGTCGAGGATGGACAGCGAGTCACGCGCGGACCCGGCTCCCGCGCGTACGACGAGCGGCAGGGCGGTCGGCTCGAACGGCACATTCTCCGCGACCAGAATCTCTTCGAGCAGCGCGCGCAGCGTCGCCGGCGGCATCAGCCGGAAGGGATAGTGGTGGGTCCGCGACTTGATGGTCCCGATGACCTTTTCCGGCTCGGTAGTCGCGAAAATGAACTTCAGGTGCGGCGGAGGCTCCTCGACGAGCTTGAGCAGCGCGTTGAAACCCTCGCGGGTCACCATGTGCGCCTCGTCGATGATGTAGATCTTGTAGCGCGCGGAGACGGGCGCGAAGAAGGCCCGCTCGCGCAGGTCACGCGCGTCGTCCACGCCACCGTGGGAGGCGGCGTCGATCTCGATGACGTCGAGGTGGCCCGGACCGGTGGGGGCGAGCGCGACACACGACTCGCAGACACCGCACGGGTCGGGGGTGGGGCCCTTCTCACAGTTGAGCGAACGCGCCAGGATGCGGGCGCTGGAGGTCTTGCCGCAGCCGCGCGGCCCGCTGAAGAGGTAGGCATGGTTGATACGGCCCGTGCGCAGCGCCTGTCGGAGCGGATCTGTGACGTGCTCCTGACCCTTGACCTCGGCGAAGGTCCCAGGTCGGTACCTGCGATAAAGCGCAAGGCTCATGCGACCATCCCGCCTGCGAGGGGGCTCTCAACGAAGAGACCCCCCGCACACCCGCCAGAGCCCGCTTATCCTTGCTGCCTTCCGGCCCTGGGGAGGTTCACAGGATGACGCCGCGCGAGGGGTCCTTGGACAGTCTAGCCACATCCAGCAGTGCTCGCTGCAGCCAAATCGTGGTCTCGCCGGACGTAAATCATGGTCTTGTCACGTACGGGAGTCCGGTAAGCTACTCGGCGGAGGATTCGCCTAGTGGCCGAGGGCGCACGCTTGGAAAGCGTGTATAGGGCAACCTATCAGGGGTTCAAATCCCCTATCCTCCGCGCCTGGTTGAGGCAGTAAACGCGAAGGGGCCGACCCCATCCAAGTCGGCCCCTTTCGCTATTCGGGTCTCAGTTGGCCTTTCCAGAGCCCCTGTCTGCCTCCCAGATGAGACCCCCGACTTGCTTGGCCACGGTCTGCCGGATGCCGTCTGTCGTGCTGATACCGCACCGCCATACCTGAGCCGGACCACCCCATGCTGCCGAGCCTCTTCGCGGTCCCTGTCCTGCTCTGCCTTGTGCTTCCTGAGCAGGGTCACCAGCTCATCCGGCAGGCCGATCACGCGCCGTCCAGCCTTTGACTTGGTGTCTGACGTGGCCTCTTCGCCAGCGTCGCCGGGTTCTTCGTGATGTGGCCACGCCGTACGGCCTCGTTGAGCGCGGAGCGGATGGTCCGGTGAACATGGTGAGCCGTGCCAGCGGATCGGCCGGAGCGCTGGATCTTGGCGTAGAGCTTTTCGAGGTGTTCGGGCTCCAGCTTGTCGGGACGGTGAGCACCGATTCCGGGGTCAGATAGGTCACCACGTCCACCTTGTAGCCGGAATGCGTGCTTTCGCGGATGGCAGGTGGGACGGCGATGTTCTCGATCCAGTGAGTCAGCCACTTCGCGACCGTCCACCGCTGGCGTGGGTGGAACGCCACACTCCGCGCGAGCACATCGCCGAGATCATCGCCCGCTTCACCGAGGAGCAGCGATGATCATCCAGCCTGGCATGGCTCGCGAGGCGCCTCCTCCCGCGCAGGAGAGCGTGTGCGACTTCTGCGACGCGCAGATCGTCAAGGTGCCATACCGGGGCATGTTCCCCACCGAGCATTGGGATGCAGTGCAGCCTCAGCCCGGCGTGCTGTTTTCGATGAACTGCCCGAGCAGGCCGCGGCCGGGCATGGGTTCTGGCTCGTTCGACAAGCACGTGCCCCGATGAAGCAACCCCGGGATGCCGCTGCCCCACCCGGCTGACCGGGGCGGATGGCCCCGCACGAAGCCCTACACACCCGTGCGGGGCCACCATCCACACGCTCCCCTCTGGACTGCGAGGGCCGGACCCGAAGACCCCGCGTGTGCGCCAAGGCGGCCTCACACCGCGCGGGGGGCGAAGCCGTGACCGGAGGCAAGCCCGCGTGCGGCGTGCCGTGGTGCCGCGTGGAGCACCGGCCCGGCGTCATAACCAACCGCGTGGCTCGGCACCTGGCGAACCGGCCCGGCCACGATCATCGTCACCATCGGCCAGATCGACCACGATGCGGGCAGAGAGGTGTCCCGGCTGTCCCTAGTGTCACAGTGCCCGCCCTGACCAGCGCAAAACGGACGGCAGCAAGGGACATTCACCGGCCATAGGTGTCCCTGCTGTCTCTGAGCCTGTGAAGCGAAGGGCTGAATGGCGCTTCGCCCGCCCCTCCTGGGCGCTACACGCCAAACCTGCTGTAACACCAGAGGGCTGGTGTTACAGCAGGTTTGTCCCTCTAGGACACGTTTCGCGTGCCCCTCGTCTGGTCTAAGGTGATCGTCGTCAATTGGGGGGTCACCATGGACAGGTTCGGCCGACGAGGCCTTGTGTTCGTATCCCTCTTGATGGCCGCGCTGGTTTCGCACCCGGTCGACAGCGCCGCAGCCTATCGAGAGGCTTCCATAGCGCATTTCGAGGTATCAACGAGAACCACGAAGCCGCCTGTCCGGCCTCTCCAGAAAAAGCTCTCGGAGCCGATCCGGTATGCCTACTCGCCCTGTGACGGCTTCACGAAGTCGTGTGACGTGTGGCATGTGGTCACCACCACCGGGAAGGAGTGGGCAGTCCGCGATGCACTGCCGGATGAGGACATGGGCGATATCGCTGTGTCACCAGATGGTGTCTTGCTCGCCTACCTGCACGCCAAGAGTGAACGCCTTATGATCCGCGACCTTGAGCGGGGAACGGTCCGTATCGTTCCCACCCCGAAGAGCTGGAAAGGATGGGAGATGTCCTTCGGGTTCTCCCGCAACAGCCGGTGGTTGGCGGTCGACTCGATAGACCACCCCAAGTCGCGCGCCATCCGGTATGACGTGAAAACCGCCAAGGTTCTCACTCTCCCGCGGGCGTGTTGTGTCATCGGCATCGCCGATGCGGGCACGACCTTCGTGGCTGTTCACAAGGACTCCGCCAAAACAACGGAGGCGAGCGCCGTACGTCCGGGAAGGACGGTGAAGGTGCAGTTTCCCATCCTCCCCTACCTGATGCTGTCGAAGACCCACGTCTCTCCCGACGGCCGCCTGCTGGCATTCGACGGCGAGGAGTATGGCGCGCCATCCCGAACCGTCGGCACCTTGGATGCGAAGTCCGGCCAGATCGTCAGCCGCGTCACTCCCGACATTGACGGGCTGCGGGAGATCGAAAGCTTCGTCTACTGGTACGACGCCAGCAGGGTGCTCATTGATGTCGAGACACAGGATTATGGACGCCGTCTCTACCTGGTCAACGTTCGTACCGGCCAGGCGAAGCGAGTGCTGTTGCCGAAGGAGGCGTTCGAACTCCACTCCGTGACCGTGAGCTCACATGTCGAGATCGCGAAGTGAAGTTCCAAATGCAAAAGCAGCAGCACGTTGGGTCTCAATCTGGGTCTCAGTCCATGTCCGTCCGAGTACGTTCAGCACTGGACGGCGTACCGCTTAAGGCCAGTTCAGAGGACCCCTCGAACACTCCCGAACAGAGATCAGCAGACTTGGAAAGCGTGTAAAGGGCAACCTTTCGGGGGTTCAAATCCCCCATCCTCCGCCAGCTCGGAAGGGGTGTGCCGCGATCGCGGCACACCCCTTCCGGCGTTCCAGATCGTCACGGCGCCGCCGTGGAGAGCATTGAGGCGAAGCAGTCGGTGAACGCGCCCCGGGTCGTGGACTCGTCCGAACGGTCGAGCACGGCGAAGACCACCCGATCGAACACCGACGAGAACGCGCCCGAATCAGCCAGATGGACACGGAAGGCGCCGGCCACATCCCGCGGGTCGTTGCGGAACACGCCGCAACCCCAGGCGCCGAGCACCAGCTCGCGCGCGCCATGGCGGGCGGCGACGGCCAGGAGGCGCCCCGCACGCCGGTGCAGCGTGAGCCGGATCCGCTCTCCAGCGTCTGGGTCGCGGCGCAGCACCTGGCCTGCGTTGGGCGCGGGACAGGTCAGGAACGACACCTGGTACAGCTCCGGCGACAACCGCCCCTGGTCGTCGCGGTGGACGGGCACGCCGGGCGACCAGATGACGCGGTCGCTGTAGAGCAGATCGGCCGAGGAACGGTGGGCGGCGTAGTAGCCGGGGGCCGCCAGCAGGCATGGATACAGCAGAGCGTTGCGGCACAGATCCTCTTCCTGAGCCTTCGCCCCATTGAGATAGCCGCCGCCGGGGTTGCGGGCCGAAGCGAAGTCGAGCACGGCGATGTGCTCCGCCCCTTCCAGGTGCAGCCGCCGCGCCGCTCGCAGGCTGTCCTCTCCGGTCACCTCGAACACTGTGTGACGACCGGCGGGGGCGGGCAGGTCGATGGGCTCGTCGGGCGCGTGGTCGACCGTGCCGGAGATCGCCGCGGCTAACACTGGGCCGATGGTTACGGAGGTGCCGTCATGGGCCACGTACCCGCCCTCGGCGACGATCTGGGCATTGTCGTTGGCAATGCCGCGCAACCGTCTGCTCATGATCGGCATGCTAGGGCCCGCCCGAGCGACGCGGCGAACGCTTTTGAACCCGGCACCGAACTGGCGCAGTTGCTCGCGGTCGATGCCATCGACGAGGCCGACGAGACGCTCGGCGCGCCGGTCAACGTGGCGCTTCGCACCCCTTCTGAGGACACCCTGCGCCACCGTACGGCTGTAACGCTGTGGTGGACGCCCAGCGTTGGCGATCCTCAAAGATCAACGACGCGACGCACGGGCGCCTGGACCTTGGGAGAGCCGTGCGACTCGCGGCTGATGAGCGCATTGGCGGCCCGCCGAGCTGATCGCCGGAAAAATGGTTGTACGGGATCGCGTTCGGGTTGATAGCGTGCGGGAACCGTGACAGGCCGCAAGGAGGTGAGACCCATGAACGCTGTATCGATGTGGGTGCTCCCCCTCGTCATCACGGTCGGGCGATTGACATAGGTGTCGCCGGGAGTGCCTCGACAAGGCAAGCCCGAAAGGCAACAACCTATGAACAGTTTCACTTCAGACATGGGCGAGCATCCCGTAGTGATCGCGCGGGTCGCGGAGCGGCAATGGCACGCTCTGGCGGACGACCGGGTGGTCGGCCGCGGCGACACTTCGCGCAGGCCCGACGGACGGATCTTCGTCAGCATCGACGCGTGGCACGGCGCGGTCTTCGACCAACTCGCCGAAGCCATGCTGGCGGACCTGCCGAAGCCGCTGTACACGCTGGTCGACGAAACCGACCTCGACTTGACGTCCCACTGGGAACGAGCCGGCTTCACGACCAGACGCCGCGAGTGGGAGTACCTCGTACCCACCGACCCGCAGGTCACAGGACTCGGCTCAGCGCCACCACCGTCGGACGTGACGATCGTGGGCGTCGGCGAGGCGCAGGAGGGCCCTCTGCGCGAGCTGGACCGCGTGATCCGCGACGAGGTCGAAGCCACCGTCGGATGGCAGGAGATGCCGGCTGAGGTATTGCCCCTCCCGGACGGCGTTACCGTGCTGGACCCGTCGAAGTACGCGGTGGCCGCACAATCGGATGGATATGTGGGGCTGCTCCGGGTGGCGCCGGTCATCCGGCAGCCACGGATCGGGCTGATCGCGGTCCGGTCCGACCAGCACCGCCGCGGTATCGCCCGGGCGCTGCTCGCCCATGTGCTGGGTTCGCTGCACCGCCGCGGGATCGAAACGGCATCGGCCGAGGTGAACGAATCCAACGGGGCGGCCATAGCACTCTTCGAGCGCGTCGGCGCCCGGCGTGCGAGCAGCAACCTGGAGCTGGTACTCCGCTGACGCCCCACCCATCGCCGGGCGAGACGGTCGGGCCACGGCCGCCGTCCGCGACAACCGCGCCTGCCGAGGCGCCCCGATCACGGTTGCGGCAACAGGATCCGTTTCCGCACCGACCTCACAGCCACTCCGGAGAAATCATGGCAAGAAAAGCAGGCGGCATCGAAGTGGAGGGCACCGTCGTCGAGTGCCTACGCAACGCCACCTTCAAGGTAGAGCTCGAGAACGGCCACAAGGTGCTGGCGCACATCAGCGGGAAGATACGGAAGAACTACATCAAGATCTTGCCGTACGACCGGGTGCTCGTGGAGCTCAGCCCCTACGACCTCGCCCGCGGCCGAATCCTCTACCGATACAGGTAACGGCGGGCCCCAGTGTTACAGCCAGATCTTGCGCTGCGGTTCGCCGCGCGCTGAGCGCGGAAGACCGGCTGTGACACTCCGGGGCAGCGTCCCCGGTATCGCAAAGCACCCGCTCGTGTCAGCCGTCGTTCGGCTTGAGGGCCTGGACGATGGCGGAGTGGAGTCCGCCGCCGGTGTCGTCGGTGAGCGTGACGCGGACGCTGGTGAAGCCCACGTCTCGTAGTAGTCGCTCGTACTCGCGGGCGGTGAGGGTGCCGTTGGCACAACCGATGCGCTGTTCGGCGGCGATGCGCTGGTCGCGGTTCAAGTCGTCGTCGGCGATCACGTCACTGATGCCCAGGCGGCCCCCGGGTACCAGGACGCGGAAGGCTTCGGCCAGCACTGCGGGCTTGTCGGTGGAGAGGTTGACGACGCAGTTGGAGATGACGACGTCCACAGCGGCCGCGGGCAGCGGGATGTCCTCGATGTGACCGTGCAGGAACTCGACGTTCTTCGCTTCGGCCTGTTCGGCGTTGGTGCGGGCCAGGGCGAGCATGTCGGGGCTGGCGTCCAGGCCGTAGGCGCGGCCGGTGGGGCCGACGCGGCGGGCGGACAGCAGTACGTCCAGGCCGCCGCCGGAGCCGAGGTCCAGCACCGTTTCGCCAGGGCGAAGGTCGGCGACGGCGAGCGGGTTGCCACAGCCGAGGCTGGCGCGCAGGGCTGCCTCTGGCATCTCAGGTGCGTCGCCGTCGGCGTAGGCGGCGGAGCCGAAACAACCGTCGGTGAAGGCGCCGGCCTCGCAGTCCAGCGGTGTGCCGCCGGACACGGCCAGCTGGGCCAGCCCGGAGTAGCGCTGGACGGTGGCCTCACGCCTGTCAGTGGGTTCACTCATCGGTATCTCCTGACGCGGGCGTACAGGTGGGCGGCTTGGGAGCGGGACGGCCCATGACGAGATCGGCTGCGCTGGGAAAGCACTCCACGCACACGGTGTTGATCCGGTAGAAGGCCGCGGTGCCGACACGTTCGACCAGCACGAACCGGACCTCGGACAGAATCCTGAGGTGCGCCGAGACGGTGGACTGGCCCACATCGACGGCCTCGACGATCTCGCCCACGCTCATCGGCGCGCCACTCCGGGCCAGCAGCGAGACGATCTGCACGCGGGTGGCGTCCGCCAGGGCCTTGAACCAGGAGGCGTACTCGGCGGCGGTAGGCCGATCGAGCGGCCTCTTCTCTCCATTCATCGTTAATCGACGATAGACGATGAAGACTGGTCGCGGAAGCCGCAGATGGCGACATTCCATGCAGGTATGAGAGCGGCCGGACTTACCGAGAGAGTTCAGGTGACGATGTGACTGCGACGCTCGATCAGTACGATGTCTCGCTATATGCCGATGATTGGCCCGTCCAGATTCGCGGCGACGCTCACCTGGTCGCCGTGTCCGCGGGAGTGGAGGTCAGGTCGGCGATCAGCGCGCGTACGCGGGCCTCGATCGCGTCCCGGATCGGACGTACGGCTTCGACGCCCTGCCCTGCCGGGTCGTCCAGCACCCAGTCCTCGTACCGTTTGCCGGGAAAGATCGGGCAGGCGTCGCCGCAACCCATGGTGATCACGACGTCGCTGGCTTGGACGGCATCGACCGTGAGCACCTTGGGGATCTCGGCGGAGATGTCGATGCCACGCTCTGCCATCGCCTCCACCACGGCCGGGTTCACCTCATCGGCGGGCGCGGAACCAGCCGAACGCACGCGTACCCGGCCGCCGGCCAGGTGGGTCAGGAAGGCGGCGGCCATCTGGGAGCGGCCGGCGTTGTGCACGCACACGAACAACACCTGCGGCAGCACGTCGGGCACGGGTTTCTCCTATCGGGGCTGATCGGCGGCTTGGTAATTGGAACCGGAGACGTGTTGCGGGCTGTTCGGGTAGAGCAGGACCAGCAGCAGGCCGCCCAGCGCGGCACCGGCCAGCTGGGCGGCGATGAAACCGGGCACGGAAGCGGGGGCGATCCCGGCGAAGGTGTCGGTGAACGCTCGCCCCAGGGTGACGGCGGGGTTGGCGAAGCTCGTACTGCTGGTGAACCAGTAGGCGGCGCCGATGTAGCCACCGACCGCGACCGGTGCCAGCGCGGCGCGGCCTTGCCGGGTCAGGGCGAAGATGACCACGATGAGCCCGGCGGTGGCCACCACCTCACCCAGCAGCAGATGAGGCGCCGACCGGTCACGAGCCGAGATCTGAACGGCCGGGAGCGCGAACATGGCGTTCGCCAGGACGGCCCCCGCGATCGCTCCGGCGATCTGGGCGGGAACGTAGGCCGCCACCTCCCGGCCACGCACCGCCGGGTCAGCGTCGCGGCGGGTGAGTACCCAGGCCGCGACGGAGACGACCGGATTGAAGTGCGCGCCGGACACGGGTCCGAGGATCACGATGAGCACGGCCAGGCCCGCTGCTGTGGCCAGACTGTTGGCCAGCAGTTGTACGCCGACGTCACGCGACAGATCAGCCGCCATGATGCCGGAGCCGACCACTATCGCCACCAGGGCCGCGGTGCCGGCGAACTCGGCCAGGGCCCGGCGCGCCAGGTTCACCGCGCGTCCGCGGCAAGCGTCTCGGGCAGGGCCAGTACGCCGGTCAGACGCTTGAGCGTGGCCGGGACGATCCAGTAGTACACCCAGGTGCCGCGCCGCTCGCTGTCGATCAGACCGGCCTCGCGCAGCACTTTGAGATGGTGCGAGATCGTCGGCGCGGTGACCGTGAAAGCCTCGGTCAGCTCGCACACGCACACCCCGTTGCCGACCTGGCGGCCACTTTCGTGGGCACCGATCAGGGACAGCAGCCGCAACCGGATCGGGTCGCCCAGTGCCTTGAACACGCGGGCCGTCTCGGCGGCCTCGTCTTCGGTGATCGGCTCCGCAATCAGCGGCGTGCAGCATCCGGAGGCGACCACCGGTAGCTCCTGTTTCGACATATCTCTAATTTGACAGACTTCTAATCAGAAGCGCAAACTCGAGGCTGCTTAGACATCCGTCGAAACAACGATCGGAGATCGTCATGTCTCGCGTCCAGCTCGCCCTCCGCGTCGCCGACCTGGAGAGCTCGATCACCTTCTACTCCAAGCTGTTCGGCACCGAACCGGCCAAGCTCCGTCCCGGCTACGCCAACTTCGCCATCGCCGAGCCGCCGCTCAAGCTGGTGCTGATCGAAGGCGAGGAGGGAGAGGCGACCCGCATGGACCACCTCGGCGTCGAGGTCGAGGACACCGCCCAGGTCGACGCCGCCACCCGGCGGCTCAAGGACGCCGGCCTGGCCACCTTCGAGGAGAACGACACTTCCTGCTGCTACGCCCTCCAGGACAAGGTGTGGGTGCACGGCCCGGGAGCCGAGCCATGGGAGGTGTACGTGGTCAAGGGCGACGCCGACACCCTGGCCAAGGAGACCGACTCAGCCTGCTGTACCCCAGCCGCCGCATCGGGCGACGAACCGGTCACCGCCTCGGAGAACTGCTGCTGAGCGCGATCGATCTCGCTGTGGTCTGTGGGTTGGCGAGTGAGTGGCTGGGCCAGGCGATGTCGTCAACCGCCAGAAACGGCTCGTCCGCCACGGTCGCGGGGGTTACTCCCGTGAACGCCACAACATCCCGATGCAGGTGGGACTGGTCCGTGTAGCCGGCGTCGGCCGCGACTCGGGCCGCACCTTCACCCGCGACCAGGCGGTGGGCGGCATGGTCGAACCGGACCAGCTTCACGGCGCGCTTGGGCGGCAGGCCGAGCTGCGACCGGAACCGGGACCAAAGGCGCTTACGGCTCCATCCGACCTCGGCCGCCAGTCCGTCGACCCGGACCAGGCCGTGGCCGCCGACGATCCGGTCCCAGGCCCAGGCCACCTCCGGGTCCACCGGCGGCGACCCCGCCTCGTACCGGTGGGCGAGCAACGCGTCCGTCAGCGCGAAGCGATCTTCCCACGACGAGACTTCGCCCAGTCGCTCACGGATCCGTGACGCCTCCCGGCCCCACAGGTCGTCGAGGGCCACCACGGCGCCGTCGAGCTCGGCGGGGGAAGCGCCCAGAATCGCGCGGGCGATCACCGGGGACAGGCGCACCTGTACGCACTCGACGTTCTCCCCCCGCGCCCACACCGCGCCCCCGGACCCGATCCCGGGCCCGGCGACGACGCTTCCCAGCTGCTGCCGCCCGGCGGCGTCGTTCAGGATGGGCGAACCGGCGCCGAAGTCCAGCAGCAGCGTCACGGCCGGGTGCGGGACCATCCGGAGCGCGTCCAGGTCACCGACCCGGAACCCGGCCATGGTGACACCGGCCACCCGGCTGGGCCGCTGCGGGGATGCGACCTCCCACACAGCCGCACCGTGGACGAATGTCCGCACCGTCCCATGCTACGCACGCCAAGGAGAGGAACATTCGTCCAATCCGCCGGCGCGTACCAGCGGCGACAGTGGTTTCATGACCATTTCTGACGGCGTGAAAGGCCACGCCGAGACCCTGTCTCTGGACGACGACGACATCTACGTGTGCCAGGACGGCCCCGACGACGCCCCCGTGATCCTGCTCATCCACGGGTCCGCGTCCTCGACCCGCTCATGGGACACGCTGGTTCCGCTGCTGACCACGTCCCATCGCGTCATCCGGATCGACCTGCTGGGCCACGGCCGGTCAGCCAAACCGGCCGACCGCAGCTACGCGACCCCGGAGCAGGGACGCCGGGTGGGCGCGGCACTGGACCGGCTCGGCGTCGAGCACGCCATCGTCGTCGGCCATTCCAGCGGCGGCGCGGTCGCCACCGCCCTCGCCGAACAGCGGCCCGACCTGGTGACCGCGCTCGCGCTCATCAACACCGGGCCCAGCCTGGCCGCCTTCATCGCCTCGGAGTCCGCCGCGATCGCGCCCTCGCAGTGGCCGCCGACCGACAAGCAGCTCCGCCAGTTCGCGAGCACCGGTTTCAGCCGCGCGGGCTACCAGATCCCCCAAGAGCTCCTGAACGAGGTACGCGCGATGACGTACCACACGCTCACCGCGACTATGCAGGGCATCCGCGAGTATCTGGAGCAGCGGGCGCTCCCGGAGCGGCTGACGTCCCTCGGCAAGCCGCTGCTGGTGATCTTCGGCGAGGACGATCGGAGATGGCGATCCTCATCCGCCGCCGACTACCGCGTCGTTCCGGGCGCGACGGTCGAGTTGCTGCCCGGCCTCGGACACTCACCCATGCTCGAGGATCCGCCGCGGACCGCCGCACCCCTCCTGGCGTTCACCGCGCGAGCGAGCTGATCATTGTCCCCATGTGGGCAACCAGACCTCGGTGTCGGATACGTCCTCTCGCCTGGAGTCGAGATAGTCGCGGAGTTCGACGAGCGCGGGATGCGGATTGTCGTCGCGCCAGATCAGTGACATCGGGTAGAGCGGCGCCGGGTCACGTACCGGTATGCGCCGCAGGTCGTAGCTGTCCGGCCACAGATACCGCGAGCCTTCGCCGACAAGGGTCGCCAGTTCGGAGGAGTCCGCGATCTCGGCCAGCAGCGCCTCGATTCCGAAGCTGGGCCCGACCATGTCGATCGTGAGACCGAACGCGGCGGCGAGTTCGTCGTAGTAGCCGGCCCATTCGGTTTCTGGGGCCATGCCGGGCATCCAGATTCGGTGCCCGGCAAGTTGCGCGGGCGTGACTGCGTGAGCTTTGGCGAGCGCATGGCGGGGTCCGACGAGTAGTTGGTGCGGCTCGTCGATCACTCGGGCAGTCCTGATCGGGTCTGGCAGATGCCGCGCGGAAACCGTGACGGCGTGGAACGTGGCGTCGATCGTCCCGGCCTCGACAGCGGCGATCGCGGCCTCGACGTCGCCCTTCAGGGTCACGACATCAAGCTCGATCTCGGGATGCGTACGGTAGAAGTCCTGCAGCAGCACCCCAGCCGCGACCCGCCGGTTGACGACGTCGACACGTAGCGCACGCCGACCAGGACGTACGGACGCGTCCGCCCGCTCTTCCACCCGGAGGAGTTCACGGGCGTGGGGCAGGAACGCCTGGCCGTCGATAGTGAGCTGGGCTCCGCGCGCCGTACGGGTGAACAGGCGCACACCGAGGTCTTTCTCCAGCGTGGCGACGCGCTTGGAGACGGCCTGCTGGGTGATCGACAGCTCGGCGGCGGCTTCCTGGAACTGGCCTGCGTCCGCGACGGCGACGAATGTGCGTACGGCGTTGAGATCCACACACCACACGCTACTCCCACAACTAATGGTTGTGGCTTGCCGCCAACCGCGTTGTTTGATCCGCCTTCTCGGCCTTGCTTGGATCGGAGCGGTCAGCGGCAAGTTGTTCGGAGCGGGGAGATGTGGAGCTTCGTGGCTAGACGATCCTTGGGCCGGCGGTTCGGCTGGCTGTGGGCGGCGTACGCGGTCAGCGCCTACGGCTCCGGCTTGGGATTCGGGGCATTGCCCCTGATAGCCGTGCTGGTGTTGCATGCCGGCCCCGCCCAGGTGTCCGCGCTGTCCGCCGTGGGGCCGGCGGTGGGCGCGCTGATCGCGTTGCCGCTCGGGCCGTGGGTGGAGTTTCGGCGCAAGCGGCCGATCATGATCGCGATGGACCTGGCTCGGTTCGCGGCCATGATGACGATCCCGCTCGCCTACGCTTTCAACCAGCTCAGTTTCGTACAGCTACTGGTTGTCTCGACGGTGACAGCCGCGGCCAAGATCGCCTTCAACGCGGCCAGCGGCGCCCACCTCAGGACCCTCGTACGGCCGGATGATCTGCTCGTGGCCAACGCGCGGTTCGAGTCGACGACGTGGAGTTCGATCGCGGTCGGGCCGCCGCTGGGCGGGGCGGCGATCGGCCTGTTCGGGCCGGTGACCACTGTGGTGGCCGATGCGCTCAGCTACCTGTTGTCCGCGTTGGGGATCAGCGCCATTCGCGGCCGCGAAGAACCCCCGCGACGCACCGACAAGAGCCGGGCCCGGGCCGGCGAGCTGCTCGACGGCTTTCGGCACATCCTGACCCATCCCGGCCTGCGGGCGCTCTATCTCAACAACCTGCTCGTCAGCGGACTGATCATGGCCACCGAGCCGCTACTGGGCGTGCTCCTGCTCCGCGAGCTCGGGTTCTCCCCCTGGGAGTACGGCCTCGCCTTCGCTGTCCCCTGCGTCGGCGGACTCATCGGCTCACGCCTCGCCCGCCGCGTCGTGGCGCGGTACGGCCAACCCCGGATCCTCCGTACGGTCGGCACGCTGCGCGCGGTCTGGCTGATCGGCCTCGCCTTCGTCCGTCCCGGTGTCGCCGGCCTCGCGATCGTGATGGCTGTCGAGTTCGCGATCATCATCAGCATGAGCCTGTACAACCCGGTACTCGCCACCTACCGACTCGAACACACTCCCTCAGACCGCACCGCCCGCACCCTGTCGGCCTGGTCGATCAGCAGCAGCGCCGCCATCGCCATCTTGAGCGCGCTCGGCGGCCTGCTCGCCGACGCCACCAGCCCACGCACGGCCATCACGATCGCGGGAGTGCTGATCCTCGCCAGCCCGCTGTTGCTGCCCCGTCGCCCGAGCCCAAGTCACGGCGAAGCAGGCGCCGGTCTCCCGGCGCCCACGAAGCTGTCGGCGTAATACACCACCAGGAAAAATGTAGATGAGAGCGAGAAACATCATCGGACGCGCTTCCCTTCCATCTTGAGAAGCGACGGAAGAGGGCGGTAATCCCCTACGCTATGATCCAATTACCACTTTACGATCGGGCTGGAGTGGTGAAGGATATGTCGGGTGATCATCCCACCCCGTTCTTCTGCCGGCGCCGTCGCGCTCTTATCCGTGGCCCTTTTTCTCAACGGATCAGCGGTGAACGCAGACACGTCTGAAGCGACATCTCCCCCCGCGAAGACCACGGCCGTCCGGGTCCCCGTCGCGGTCAAAGAACCTCACATCTCGCTGACGGGCGGGATGGGCGGAGGCAGTGGCAAAGGCGGCTTCGAAATCTCCATACAGTTCGGCAACGCCGGCAAGGAGTCCGTGACCATCGTCGGGATTGGGCGCAGCGGGCCAGGAATGCGGCTGCTCAACCCCCAACGACGAGGGCCGTATGTGATTCTCCCTGGCGAGAGCATTGCTCTCCAACTCAAATATCGCGTGACAAACTGCAAGATCGTCCCCCGTGGGACGTGGCCGATACCACTCCGCGTACTCCGACCGAAGGGCGAGGAAACCATTTATCCCGATCCCTCCCTCGCGGGCGAGGAGGATCAGTGGTACCAGGAATTCGTTAAGAGCATCTGCGGTTCGAAATAGTCCGGCGCCTCGCTGATCGACGCCGGTTCGGCCGACTCGAACGCCTGGCGCATCCGCCCCTTCACGTCAGCCTGCTCTCCAGCCTCGCAGAGCAGGCCAGACCACAGCCGGCGACCTTACTCCATCCGTAAATCAAAAAACCAGTGTCCGAATTATCGGGCCAGCGCAGACGCGGCGGCATGAACAGCGGACATGACACCAGGTGAGCGCGTCGATACGCATCATCCATGCGTCCGATAACAGCAACACGTCATGGCGCGGGACGCGAATGCACCTGTCGTTCTACAGATCGTCATCCATGTCTGTAAGTGTTGCGTTTCCTTCGGACGGGACGGATCATTTCGATCATGGGTTGTGTCGCCGCCCAGGGGGGTGAGTCCCACACCGTTTCGTGCTCAGGAAGGACGATTCATGATCCGTCGCGCACTGGTCGCAGCAGCCCTGGCCACCACTGCCCTCATCGCCCTCCCCACCGGCCCCGCGCAGGCCTCAGCCTGCCCGGAAAACTACCTCTGCATCACCACCTACTACTCCGACGCCGCCCACACCACCGAGATCGGACTGAGAGAGGAACTCTGCGACGGCACCGTGTACGTCTGGGGTGTGCGCAGCAACTACTCGGACTACTATCGAGGCCCCTGCTGAGCGGAACGTGAAACGCCGGGCAGTTCGTTTCCAGCGATCCCGCCGAGACTCCGCCTTCGTGCTGACGAAGAACCATTCATGATCTGTCGCGCCTCATCGCCTTAGCCTGGCCACCACCGCCCTCGTCGCCCTCCCGACCGGCCCCGTGCAGGCCAGGGCGTCGCGGACCTATGAGCCGTTTCCCGGCGACTCCGCCGGGTCCCATCCGCTTTCCCGCAATCAGGAAGGACGATTCATGATCCGTCGCGTACTCGGCATTGCGACCTTGGCCGCCGCCGCCCTCGCTGTCATACCGACCACCGCACAAGCCGGCACGCTGGGTTTCCGCTGCCCGGCCGGCTATGAGTGCAACACGGCGTACTACTCCGACTCCGCGCACAACAACGTGGTCGGAGCCAAGACGGAATTCTGCGACGGTGAGGTCTCGACCTGGGGCACCATCAGCCGCTACAGCGAATGGACCTCGAGCCCCTGCAACTGAGCGAAGACCTCCGGCGGGGTCGCGCACCGGCGGCCCCGCCGGATTTCCGTCCCGGCGAAGAGACACCGGCACCAGTCCGCGTTGTGAGCTCGCTCACAACGCGTCACAGCCGAGCAGGGCATTCCGTCATAGAGGCCATGACAAACTCGGAACAGACCTCGGTATTGATCACTGGCGCCAACAAGGGACTCGGCCTCGAGGCGGCCCGGCGGCTCGGCGAGCAGGGTTGGACGATCTTTCTCGGCTCGCGTGATGAAGGCCGCGGACAGGCAGCCGCCGACAAGCTCACCGACGGTGGCGCGAACGTCGTCATGGTCCCCCTGGACGTGACCTCGGACGAATCGGTCACCGCCGCCGTACGGCTCGTCCGGGAGCACACCGATCGGCTGGATGTGCTGATCAACAACGCCGGCGCGCCAGGAAAGGCCATCGCGCCGGCCGACGCGACAGTCGACGAGATTCACTCCGTCTACGACACCAACGTGTACGGACCGATCAGGGTCACGCAGGCCTTCCTGCCCTTGCTGCGGGCGGCCGATCATCCGCGGGTGGTGATGGTGTCCAGCGCCGTTGGTTCCTTCGCGGTCGTGACCGATCCGGAGCAGCCCGCCTCGAAAATGCACGAGCTCGCCTACAGCTCGTCGAAAGCGGCGCTGAACATGATCACCGTCCGGTACGCCCAGGCGCTCCCGGAGATCAAGTTCAACATCGCCACTCCCGGAGAAGTCGTCAATCACAAATTCGCGGCCACCGACATGAACCATCACACCGGGCAGCTGACGGTCACCGAGGGCACCGACTCGATCGTGAGGCTCGCGACGATCGACGCCGACGGGCCGACCGGGATCTTCATCGATCGCCTCGGCCCCATCGCCTGGTGACCGCCGCGCAACCATGATCGAAGGCCCCCGGGTAACCTGCTGGACGTCGTGCGGAGGTGTCCACGTAGGAGAAGGCCAAGGAAATGAGCCGAGTGCCTGGATCAGCGGATGAGACGGGCGCGGTCGCGTACCGGCCGCTCCTGTTCTCCATCGCCTACGGGATGACCGGGTCGGTGGGCGACGCCGAGGACATCGTGCAGGACGCGTTCCTCGGCCTGACCCGGGCGCGCCAGGCCGGAACCACGATCGCCGACCTGAAGGCGTACCTGACGACGACGGTGACGCGGCTGGGCATCGACTACCTGCGGTCGGCGCGGGTGCGGCGGGAGACGTACGTCGGGGACTGGCTGCCTGAGCCGGTCGTCGTGACCGCCGATGGGCCGGGGCCGGTCGAGCACGTCGAGCTGGCCGACTCGCTGTCGATGGCGTTCCTCGTGCTGTTGGAGTCCCTTTCGCCGGTGGAGCGGGCGGTGTTCATGCTGCGCGAGGTGTTCGGGTACGGCTACCCGGACGTGGCCAAGATGACCGGCAAGACCGAGGTGAACTGCCGGCAGATCTTCACGCGCGCCCGGCAGCGCATCGCCGCCGGGAGGCGGGGGCGCGACAGCATGCCGTCCCCGGCGTCGCGCGGCAGCGTGCCGCCTCCGGCGCGGCGGGCGGAAGGCGAGAAGCTCGCCCGCAGGTTCTTCGAGGCCGCCGCCGGCGGCGACATGGACGCGCTGCTCAGCATGCTCGCGCCCGACGTCGTGCTCATCGGGGACGGCGGCGGCAAGGCCCAGGCGATCGCGAAGCCGGCGGCCGAGCCCCGGCGCGTCGCGCAGCTGCTCGTCGGCGGGTTCCGCCGGATCCGGATGCTCGGCGTCTCCTTCCGGCCGGCCTGGGTCAACGACCGGCCGGGCGCGGTGATGTACGACGCCGAAGGGCGCGTGGCCAGCGTGGTCGAACTCGACATCGCCGACGGTGTGGTCCAGGCGATCCACTCGGTGGCCAATCCCGACAAGCTCGGCCATCTCGGACCGGTATCTGATGTGGCGCGACTGCCGGAGAAGAACTGATCTCGTGTCCAAGCGAGTGGCGAGCGCCGTAGATCCCGGCAAGCGCCGTAGATCCCGGCAAGCGCCGTAGATCCCGGCAAGCGCCGTAGATCCCGACAAGCGCCGTAGGTCCGGGCGAGTCGCAAGCGCGGTGGAACGAGGCGGGCTGGGCGCGTCTGGACAAATTGGGCATTGACGAAAAATTCTTACATGTTTTGATGGATCAAGTCGGAAAGTTTCACCACCTCATCGGGGGACCCCTGCAGAGCCCACCCCAAGGAGGACGCGCATGGTGCGCCGCCAGCCCACTGACCCCCCACCCATCGACTTATACGCCTCCGTCCAAGGAGAGGTCTCCTGGTTCTGCTGCGGCACAGCCTGGGGACCGTGCAGCACCACCGGCAAGGGAGCCTGCGGCACCTGCAACTCGGGCAGCCTCCAGCACGCCTGGCCCAACACCTCCGACGCCTGCTTGGCCATCACCCACCCCGACACCTGCGGCGTCAGCCTCTCCCGGCGGACCTGCGGGTTCCAGCACAAGATCACGGCGCTGTGCAGCGGTACCAGCGTCGTCACCGCCATCGCCGACTGCGGCCCCCAGACGGACCTGTTCTGCGGTGAGAAGAGCTGCTGCGGCGCGACCTGCGCCAGCAACCGCCTGATCGACCTCACCCCGGCCGCCTACAGCAAGATCGCCAGCCTCTCCGCCGGCCTGAGGCCCTGCGAGATCTCGACCCCCTAGGGAGCTGACGATGACCAGTAGACGGCAAATGCTCAAGTCCGCCCTGCTCGGGGGCGGGGCCAGCGTGGTCGCCGCGACCGCGCTGGGCTCGCTCGGCCCCGAGGCGGCGTTCGCCACGGCCAGGGCGCCCGAAGTGGAGCCCGGCTCCGTGGACCCCAACTTCGCCGAGGGCCGGATCCGCTCCATCAAGGACAACACGCTCCTCGTCCTGGGCTCGAACATGGTCTTCCACAACATCCGGGTCGTGGACGGCACGAGCCTCTGGAAGCTGGGGCCCGTCCCCTTCGACCAGGCCAAGCCGGGTGACGGCCTGTACGCCCGAGGTGTGCGGATGCCCGACGGGGTGCTCGCCGCCGAATCGGTGTGGCTCAACATCGTCAACATCAAGGGCCACATCAAGAACATCACCAGCGACAAGATCCACCTCGACCACAACGGCCAAGAGGTCCTCTGCCACGTCGTGTCGGGCAAGTCGGTCGCCGTCCACTCCGAGTCACCGCCGTCCGCGGACCTGTCGATGCTGCGGGTGAGCCAGCACGTGCAGATCCTCGGCGCGTGGCGACCGGACACCAACGAGGTCGACATCGCCACCGTCTTCTCCCCCCACTAGGAGCGACACATGCAAGGGATCGCCGCGCTTCAGCCGTACGTGATCGCCCTCTTCCTCGTCTGGGCGGCCCTGATGAAACTGTTCAGCCGTCGAATGCGGGCGGAAGCCGGACGGACCGCACTGGCCCGGCTGGTCGGCTCGGCGCGCGCGGTCCCCACGCTCCGCCTCGTCGGGGTGGTGGAGCTCGCGGTGGCGGCCGCGCTGCTGCTGCCGCCCGCCACCCCTGAGGAGGGCGCGGCCGCCGCCGTGCTCTCGGCGGGGTTCCTCGCCTACCTCGCCTATGCGTACGCGGCCGCGCCCACGTCGTCGTGCGGCTGCCTGGGCGCGCACTCCCATCCCGTGGACTTGCGCGCCTTCGCCCGTGCGGGGCTGCTGTGTGTCGCGGGCGTCGCGGCGATCTGGGCAGGGCCGTACGCGCTGGATCCCCCGCTCGTCGCGCTGGGCCTGGTGGAGGTCGTCGCCCTGCTGGGCCTCTCAGCGGAGCTGGACCGTTTCTGGCTGAGCCCACTGCGCCAGCTCCTCGTACGGCTCCGCCGGCCACTGGCCGTACGCTCACCGGGTGAGATCCCGCTGGAGGTCTCGCTGCACCTGCTCTACCTCAGCCCCGCGTACTGTTCGGCGTCCGCGCAGCTCACCTCGGACGTCCAGGACGTATGGGACGAGGACGGCCTGCGGTTCGTGGTGTACGGGGCGCGCGAGCGGACGGCCGTCTTCTCCATCCCTCTTGCCGGAGCCGACCCCTCGGCCGTCCGCGTCGCGCTCACCTGATCAGGGCGTCTGACCGGGCTGATCGACGATGCCACCAGGAGGCCACGCGGTTCCCGAAATATCGCCTGAAGCGCTGCGCGCCTATGCCGGTGCGAGGGCCTTGGAACGATCGGCGATGAGGTGGACGGCGATGCCGGCGAGCACGGTGCCCATGAGGTACCGCTGGATCCGCAGCCAGAGCGGGCGGCCGGCCAGGAAGGCCGCCAGCGTGCCCGCCGACACCGCGATCAGCGCGTTGACCAATGTGCCGATGAGGATCTGGACCGAGCCGAGCGCGAGGCTCTGCAGCAGCACGTGCCCCATGGCCGGATCGATGAACTGCGGCAGCAGCGAGAGGTACAGGATCGCGATCTTCGGGTTCAGCAGGCAGGTGAGCAGGCCCATGGCGAAGAGCTTGCGCGGCGGCTCGATCGCCAGCTCGCGCGGCTCGAAGGCGGAGGTGCCGCCGGGCTTGACGGCGTTCCAGGCCAGCCAGAGCAGGTAGGCGGCGCCGGCGAGCTTGAGGGCGGTGTAGGCGGCGGGTACGTACGCGAAGATCGCCGTCAGGCCCAGGCAGGTGGCCGTCAGATAGACGGTGAACCCGAGCGCCACCCCGATGAGGGAGATCAACCCGGCCCGGCGGCCCTGGGTGATGGAGCGCGACACCAGATAGATCATGTTCGGCCCGGGGGTGAGAACCATGCCCAGCGACACCAACGCGATTCCCAGCAGACCACCAGTCATATGGGCAGATTAGCGGACATTGCGCCCGGCCACCGGTGAATACTCTGCGTAAGCGCGCGGGTATGAGAGGTTCACCGTTGGCATCTATACGCCCCTTTCGGGAAGCTGTCATCCGAGCAGCACCCGAGAAGGGACCTCAGCGATGGACTTCAGGGACGACGCCAACCTCGATTCCTCACAGGTGGAGGACGTCGGCGGTAGTGGAGGGGGCGGGGGCGGTGGCGGGTTCCCCGGCGGCATGGTCATCGGCGGCGGCGGAATCGTCAGCCTGATCGTGCTCGTCATAGTCTTCGTCCTGAACAACCTGAGCGGCGGAACCGACCAGCCGGCACAACAGCGGCAGCCGTCCTCGAACCTGTCGCAGCAGTGCCGTACTGGCAAGGACGCCGATCAGTCGGAGAAATGCCGGGTTGTCGGCGTGGTCAACAGCATCCAGGACTACTGGAAGACCCAGATTTCCGACTATCGCCCGGCGAAGACCGTCCTGTACTCCGGCAGCCTGCGCACCGCCTGCGGCGCGGCCAGTTCGGCGGTCGGCCCCTTCTACTGCCCCGGCGACCAGCGCGTCTACCTGGACCTGAGCTTCTTCGACCAGTTGCAAAGCCAATTTGGCGCAAAAGGCGGCCCATTCGCACAGGCGTATGTAATTGCCCACGAGTACGGACACCACGCCCAGGACCTCCTAGGCGAGCTCTCCCAGGGCAACTCGGTGGCGACGGAGTTGCAGGCCGACTGCTACGCGGGTGTGTGGGCCAAGCACGCCGTCGAGACCGGCTTCTACGAAAAGCCGTTCACCACCGCGGAGATGGCCGAGGCGCTCGACGCGGCGGCGGCCGTCGGCGATGACCGGATCCAGCAGCGTACGCAGGGCAGGATCGACCCAGAGTCGTTCACGCACGGCAGCTCCGAGCAACGCGTCAACGCCCTGAATCGCGGTTACAAGATCGGCGATCCGGCCAAATGCGCACAGGCCGATCTTGTATAACGGCGGCGTAGAACACGAGTAATCGGATTCTCTCCTAAAATCGTTGGGGTGATCTTTAAGCTTGTCGGTGACGGACGTCCTTATCCCGACCATGGTCTGACGCCCAGAGAGTGGGCGCAGATCCCCCCACGGCAGGTCCGGCTCGACTCGTTGATCACCACGAAGGCCATGCTGGACCTGCACTCCCTGCTCGCCGCCGACTCCACGTTCTACGGCGACCTCTTCCCGCACGTGGTGCAGTGGGAGGGCGAGCTCTACCTGGAGGACGGGTTGCACCGGGCGCTCCGGGCGGCCCTGCACCAGCGCTCGATCCTGCACGCCCGAGTCCTGGAGATGCCCCGCTGACAAAGATTTGTCGGACCCCTTCGGCAGGATGCCTCCATGGTCTCTTTTCAGCTGGTGATCGACTGCGCCGACCCCGGACGGCTGGCGCGCTTCTGGGCCGACGGCTTGCGTTATGAGCTGGAGGAGCCGCCGGGCCACTTCGACACCTGGCGAGACTACTGGCAGAGCATCGGCGTGCCGGATGAGGAGCTCGGCGACGGAGACTGCTCCGACAGCATCGTCGATCCGGAGGGCGGAGGCCCGCGGATCTGGTTCCAGCAGGTGCCTGAGGGCAAGGTGGTTAAAAACCGCTTCCACCTCGACATCAAGGTGGGCGGCAAGCGGGAGGAGGTCCCGCTGGCGATCCGCAGAGAGCGCGTCGACGCCGAGGTGACGCGGCTGGTCCGGGCGGGCGCCTCCGTCGTACGCGTGCTCGCCGAGCCCGGGATGGACCACTACGCGGTGGCGATGACGGACCCGGAGGGCAACGAGTTCGACGTGGTCTGAGAGGTCGCCTAAGAGGCCGTCCGGCTCAGAGGCCGGCTGAGAGTTGGTGCGATGGACGAGGCCGTGGCGCGAGCGAAGTTCCTGGCAGCACGCAGCGCCAGGCTGGCCACCGTGGACGAGCAAGGGGCGCCGCACCTGGTGCCCATCGTCTTCGCGGTGGCGGGCGACATGATCGCCTTCGCCGTGGACGACAAACCGAAGCGGACGACAGACCTCCGCAGGCTTCGGAACATCGCGAGCGACAACCGGGTGTGCGTCCTGGTCGACCACTACGCCGACGACTGGCGGCGCCTGTGGTGGGCCCGAGCCGACGGCACGGCCGCGCTCGTCGACGACGACACCACACGCGGCCAGTGGCTCGACCGGCTGGCCGCACGCTACGACCAATACGTGGAGCGACGCCCCGCCGGCCCGGTGATCGCGATCACCGTCGAGCGGTGGAGCGGCTGGGCCTACGACGAGTAGGAGGGACGATGTCCGACAGCCGCCTTCGGCTCGGCGCCTGCCTGTCCCTGTCGGGCAAGTACGCGAGATTCGGCAGGCAGGCCGGACTCGCCCTGGACATCTGGCGGTCCACAACCGGCGCGGCAGACCTGCTCATCGAGGACGACGGCAGCGATCCCGAACGGCTGGCCGCCCTCCTCCCCAGGTTGTCGGCGGAGTGCGACCTCCTGCTCGGCCCCTACTCGACCATCCTCATGCGAAGAGCGGGAACCGTCGCCGCGACCCTGGATCGCCTGATCTGGAACCACGGCGGATCAGGCGACGACGTGGAGACCGCCCACCCCGGCCACGTCGTGTCCGTGCCGACGCCGGCCAGCCGCTACGCGGAGCCCTTCGTCCGGCACCTCGCCGCCCGCGAGGATCCCCGCCCGCTCCTGATCGTCACCGGCAAGGGCCGTTTCGGCCGTCAGGTCGCCGATGGCGCTGAGCGCCTGGCGCGCGCCCTCGGGATAGACACCATCCACCGCCGCCCGAGCACACCGGAGGGCTACACCGGCTCGCTCGAAGAGAACTGGGACATCTTCCGCTCGGGCTCATTCGAGGAGGGCTGGGATCTCTTCTGCGCCGGCTCGTTCGAGGAAGACGTGGAAACGGTCATCTCGGCCAGATCACTGCCGACGCCTCCGCAGAACGTCTGCGCCGTGGCCGCGGGCGTTCGCGAGTTCGGCCAGGCCGTCGAGGGGCCCTTGGGCATCTACGGTGTCGGGCAGTGGTTCCCGGGGAGCGGCGGTCATGTCGAGTTGTCCATGAGCGAGGACGACTTCCTGAGCGCCTACCGGAAACGCTCCGGGTCACTCCCCGACTATCCAGCAGCCCAGGCCGCGGCCGCTGCCGCGATCGCGACACACTGCGCCGGGCAGGCGGCCGGCGCCACACGTGAGGCGCTGTGGGATACGGCCGTAGCGCTGGAGACAACCACCATGTTCGGCGCCTTCAAGGTGGATCCCCGCACGGGTGCCCAGATCGGGCACCAGACGGCACTCACCAGATGGGGCGCCGAAGGCCCCGCCATTGTGACATCAAGGCCCCGCGGCCCGGCCACCCCGCCGTTGTGACATCAAGGCCCCGCCATCGTGACGACAATCTCCCGCCACCCCAAGGTCCGCCGTGGCAAAGTCCTCGCTCGGCCTGGCCTCAGCCGGAAGTCAGCTTTGCGGGCGCTCACCTAAGGCCTCGGCCCAGCCCATGTCCTCATAGCTGACCTGCAGTGTCGGCGACGATTGCCCTTGTTCGCGGAACTCGTAGGAGAGCAACTCCGCTGTCTCGTCGTCCACGATCAGTCGAGCCTCGCCCGCAGAGTCCCCATTCCCTGCTGTGGCCCGCGCCAGGGCGACCCCGGTGCGCCCCAGCGAATCGGTGACCTCTCCCAGCGACTTGATCGCAGGCTGTTCGGCAAGCAGCCGGTAGAGGGCGGAGCGGGTCCCGGGGCTGATCGGACCGGCCAGCAGGTCCTGCGCCGCCGACCACACGTATTCGGTGAACTCCGGTTTGGCGGGCCACCAGTCGCTTGCGCGCTCCTCGTCGAACAGCCGCCGCA
This sequence comes from Nonomuraea sp. NPDC048901, assembly GCF_040649695.1. Taxonomy (NCBI): domain Bacteria; kingdom Bacillati; phylum Actinomycetota; class Actinomycetes; order Streptosporangiales; family Streptosporangiaceae; genus Nonomuraea; species Nonomuraea sp. NPDC048901. The sequence goes on from NZ_JBEZFW010000001.1 coordinate 55,050, forward strand.
ACTGGCTCTCCAGCCTGTCCTTGCTGGTCGGCAGCTTGAGCAGTTGCCGGACCGTGAAGTTGTGGTTGCCGATCTGAAAGTGGAGTTCCATGTCGTAGTCGTTGGTCGACGGCTTCTCTCCGGCCAGGGCGGGCGAGCCCAGCTGCTTCCACTTCGCCTCGTCCGCCGGGGAAGCGAAGGCGACCTTAGGGTCCTGACCCGTCACGGTTCGGCTGGGCTCGCCCTTCTCGCTCGCGTACCAGCTGTCCTGGGTACTCGCCACGGTCGCCGAGAAGGGGATCTTCTGCCGTTGCGGCTTTTTGAGTTTCTTCCCGTAGTAATGGGCCGGCTGGGAGATGCGTTGACGGGTGTACCAGTAGGGGCCCGACGTGGCCGGCTCGCGGGCGGCGGTCTCGGCTGCGGCCAGCAGGACGGACCGGGCGTCCAGAGATTGCGTACGGGAGGAATGCGAGGACCGTGAACCGTCTCCGGCGAGCGGCGCACTGGCAATCGGTGGCGGGCCGGCCGGGACAATTCCGCCACTGCCCAGAACCACGACGACGGCTGCCGAGGCAATGACCGTTCCGGCGATGGCCCCCACCACGGCACGGGTCCGCTTGGCCCGGCGTCCCCGGCGTACCAGAGCCGACACCGGCGCGGGCGTGACCGGTTCACGCTGAGCGAGAGTCCGCAAGGCCTGTGCGAACTCTTCATGGTCGTCGTTCATCGCGCTGCCTCCTGGTTATCCCGCAGAGCCGTGCGCAGCCGCGCCATCGCTCTGGAGTGCTGACTCTTGACTGTGCCGACCGTGCAGCCGAGTGCCGCCGCGACCGCTTTCTCCGTCAGATCCTCGTAGTGCCGGAGGACGACGATGGCGCGCTGCTTGCGCGGCAGGGCGAGCAGCGCGCGGCGTAAATCCTCGTGCGGCTCGTACGGCCCGGACCGAGGATCAGCGTGATCAGGCAGGTCGGCAGTGGGCAGTTCCCGTTGACGTCGCCGCCACCAGCTGACGTTCCCATTGACCAGCATGCGGCGCAGATAGGCATGCGGGTCGGTGGGACCTACGCGTCGCCACCGAACGTACAGCCGCACCAGGCAGTCCTGGAGCAGTTCCTCGGCCCGGTGCCGATCGCCGGTGAGCAGGATGGCGACGGCCATGTGCCTGTTCCAGGCCGCCTCGGCGAAGGCGGCGTACGCGGCGTCTTCCGTTGGATCACTCACATGGCCTCAACGCGGAGGTGCCGGAAAAAGGTTGGCAGAAGGGCGGAACTGTTTCCGCGCCCTCGCGCCGGACGCCCGTGACGGTCAGGGCATGAGGTCCCGCAGGAGCTCGATAGCGGCGACCCGACCGGCCTGGCTGTCCGCCAAGGGCTTGACGCTGACCGTCGTGATGCCGCACGCGGCGAGTTCCGCGAGCCGGTCGGCCACGTACTCCTTCGGCCCGACCAGGGACGTGGCGCGCAGCAGGTCCTCGGGGACCGCGGCCTCCGCCTCCCGCTTGCGTCCCGACAGGTAGAGGTCCTGGATGAGCTCGGCCTCCCGCTCGTAGCCGTAACGGCGGGCGAGGTCGTTGTAGAAGTTCTTGCCCCGGGCGCCCATGCCGCCGATGTAGAGCGCGAGCTGCGGGCGGGCACGGTCGAGCAGGTGGCCGACGTCGTCGCCGATGGCCAGGGGCATGGTGACCACGATGTCCAGCGGGCCCAGGGCCGGGTCGCGGTGGGCCTGGCCGGCGTCGAGCGACGGGCCCCAGACCTCGCGCAGCCGGCCGGGATGTACGAAGATCGGCAGCCAGCCCTCGGCGATCTCGGCGGCGAGTCTGACGTTCTTGGGACCGATGGCGGCCAGCATGACCGGAATGCGGTCGCGTACCGGATGGTTGATGAGCTTCAGCGGCTTGCCCAGGCCCGTCCCGCGCCCGGCCGGCAGCGGGAGTTCGTAGTGCTCGCCCTCGTACACGACCTCCTCGCGGCTCCACACCCGGCGGCAGATCTCCACGATCTCGCGGGTACGGCCGATCGGCGCGTCGTAGGGAACGCCGTGGAACCCCTCGACCACTTGCGGCCCTGACGCGCCCAGGCCGAGCGTGAACCGGCCGTCCGACACGTAGTCCAAGCCGGCCGCGGTCATCGCGAGCAGCGACGGCGTCCGGGTGTAGATCGGCAGGATCGCCGAGGCGAGGTGCATCCGGTCCGTGGCCGACGCGAGATAACCGAGCTGGCTCACGGCGTCGAAGGAGTATGCCTCCGCCACGAAGGCGATCTCCACCCCCGCCTTCTCCAGGTCACGCAGGCCCGCGGCCACCTGCTTGAAACCGCCGCTGTAGGCCAGGGTCGTGCCGATCCGCATGGCGAACCTCCAGGGTGGGATGGGCGGCAAACCCGCTCCGACTGCGCCCGACAAGGTGTTGACGTGTGTCTTCGAGAGACCTACATTACGCGTACTTAACGAACGATCGATAGTGCCAACTTAACGAACGATTGATCTATACCTCGGGAGCGGAGCGACCAGAGCGGGGGAAGGCGGCGGCATGGGCGACCGAGCCCGCCTCACGGAGTGAGGCCGCGAGAACAGCAAGGAGAAGCCGGATGCTCGAGATCGAAGGGCTCGTCGTTCGCTATGGCGCACGTGAGCCCGTACTTCACGGAGTGAGCCTCGCGGTCGCCGAGGCAGGCGTGGTCGCGCTGCTCGGCGCGAACGGCGCGGGAAAGACCTCCCTCATGCGGGCCGTCTCGGGGACGGTGCCGTTGCACGGCGGATCGGTCGCCGCGGGATCGATCAGGTTCCTGGGCCAGCAGATCGCCGGCGCGAACCCGGCGGCTGTGGTGACCGGCGGGCTCGTCCAGGTCCCGGAGGGCCGACACGTGTTCGGGCCGCTCACCGTTGACGAGAACCTCGACGCGGGCGCCGTCACCGTCCGGTCCCGCGAGGCGCGGGCACGCTGTCGCCGCCAGGTGTTCGAGATGTTCCCCCGGCTGGCCGAGCGGCACCGTCAGCGCGCCGGCACGCTGTCAGGCGGCGAACAGCAAATGCTCGCCATCGCCCGCGCGCTGATGGCCCAGCCGAAGCTGCTGTTGCTGGACGAGCCGTCGCTGGGCCTGGCGCCGCGACTGGTCAAGCAGATCGGCGAGATCGTGCGTGAGATCGCCCGCGACGGCGTCCCCGTGCTGCTGGTGGAGCAGAACGCGGCCATGGCGTTGTCCGTCGCCCAGTCGGCGTACGTCCTTGAGCTCGGACGGGTCGTCTTGAGCGGACCGGCCGACGAACTGTCGCACAGCGACGAGGTCCGCCGGCTCTACCTCGGCGAAGACCTGGAAACCGACCACGACGACCCGCGCGACGGCCGTGCCGTGCCCCAGCTGGCCCGGTGGACGGCGTGAGCCCGCCCCGCCTCGTGGTGGACGGGGTGAGCGTGGCCTTCAGCGGTCTGCTGGCGCTGGACGAGGTGTCGTTCACCGTCGAGCCGGGGACCGTGCACGCGGTCATCGGCCCCAACGGGGCGGGCAAGTCGTCGCTGCTCAACGCGCTGTGCGGCATCTACCCGGTGGCCGACGGACGCATCCTGCTCGACGACCACGAGGTGACCCGGCAGCGCCCCGACCGGGTCGCGGCGCTCGGGGTCGGCAGGACCTTCCAGAACATCGTGGTCTCGCCGCGGGAGTCGGTGCTGGACAACCTGATGGTGGGGCGGCACCGGCTGACCCGCGCCGGCCTGCTCAGGACCGCCCTGTGGCTCGGCCGCGGCGAACAGCGCCGCCACGAGGCGCGGGTACGGGAGATCGCCGAGTTCGCCGGCCTCTCGGCGCTGCTGGAGGCCACCGCCGGGCGGCTGGCGTACGGCGACCTCAAGCGCCTGGAGTTCGCCAGGGCGCTGTGCCTGGAGCCGCGCCTGCTCATCCTCGACGAGCCGGTCGCCGGCATGAACACCGCGGAGAGCCGGGAGCTGGGGCGGCTGGTCCTCGCGGCGCGCGACGCCCTCGGCCTCACCGTGGTGTTCGTGGAGCACGACATGGGCGTGGTCATGTCGATCGCCGACCGCATCACGGTGCTGGACTTCGGCAAGGTCGTCGCCGAGGGAACGCCGGCCGAGGTGCGCCGGGATCCGACCGTGGTCAGCGCCTATCTCGGCGTGCCGGACGAGGACGCTCCGGACGAGGACGCTCCGGACGCGCACGCTCGGGACGAACCCGTGATCGAGCAAGAGGCCGAGAGGACGCCGCGATGATCCGCCTGCTGGAACTGCTCGTCAACGGCGTGTCCCTGGGCCTGCTGTACGCACTCATCACGCTCGGCTTCGTCATCGTCTTCAAGGCCACCCGCGTGGTCAACTTCGCTCACGCGTCATTCCTGCTCCTGGGCGTGTACGTGGTCGCCGCCACCCAGTCGCGGATCGGGTTCGCCGCGGCGGCGCTGCTCGGCCTCGCCGTCGCCGGCCTGCTCGCGCTGGCGACCGAGCGGCTCCTGCTGGCCCGCATCGACCCGCACAACCACCACTCGATGGCGATCCTCACGATCGGGCTGAACGTCGTGCTGACCGCCGAGCTGACCCGCCGCCTCGGGGAGCAGGTGCTTCCGCTGGGGGCGCCGTGGGACGGCGAGGTGGTCAACCTGGGGCCGCTGACGCTGCCGCTCACGATCGTCATCATCGTGGTCGCCGTACCGCTGCTGATCGGCGGTCTCACCGCGCTGCTCACGCTGACCGGCTGGGGGCTGGCGATGCGCGCGTCCATCGCCGACGCCGAGGGCGCGGCGCTGGTGGGGATCCGGCTGCGCCGGGTCTCGGCCGGCGCCTGGGTGGTGGCCGGGCTGCTGGCCACTGCGGCCGGGATCGGCCTGGCCTCGTTCCCCAGCCCCGGCGTCAGCCTGAGCATCGAATCGGTCGCGATCGCCGCCTTCCCCGCCGCCATCATCGGCGGATTCGACTCGCTCGGCGGGGCCATCGCCGGCGGCCTCATCGTCGGGGTCGTCCAGGTGCTCGTGGCCGGTCACCAGGACTCGCTCGCGTTCCTGGGACTAGGAGTGGGCGACGTCGTGGCCTATCTCGTGATGATCGTCGTGCTGCTGTGGCGGCCGTCCGGACTGTTCGGGTCGAAGGAGTTCAGCCGTGTCTGAGGACACCATCGCACCTGTCCGTCCCGTCCCCGCCGATTCGCGGGCCCGGACGCTGCCGCGCCGCCTGCCAGCAGTCGCCGCCGTGGTCGCCGCGATCGTGGTGGCGCTGGCCCTGCCGCTGTACGTGGACGCGTTCTGGCTGCGCATCGGCTTGTTCGCGATGGCCTCGGCGGTCGGGGCGCTCGGCCTGACCATCCTGTTCGGCGCGGCCGGGCAGCTGTCGCTCGGGCACGCGTTCTTCGTCGCGGTCGGCACGTACGGCTACGCGTTCCTCTCCGGCGGCGAGGGCGGCCATCTGACGGGCCTGGGACTGCCCCCGCTCGTGGCGGCGGTGCTCGCGACCCTGCTCGCCGGGCTGTGCGGCCTGCTGTTCAGCCCGATCGCCAGCCGGTTGCGCGGCATCTATCTCGGCATCGCCTCGCTCGGCCTGGTCTTCCTCGGCCACCACCTGCTGCTCAACCTGCGGCCGGTGACCGGCGGCTACGACGGGCGCTCGGTCACGCCGTTCGCGCTCGGCGGGTTCGTCTTCTCCGACGCCGGCGGCCTCGTCGTGTTCGGGGTGCCGTTCGGGGCCGTCGAGAACCTCTGGTATCTCTTCCTGGTCGTCACCGTCGTGGCCATGCTGGTGGCCCGCAACGTGCTGCGGGGCCGGCCGGGCCGGGCGTTCCGCCTCATACGTGACAGCGAGGTGGGCGCCGCCGCGATGGGCGTGCGGGTGCAGCGCACCAAAGCGGCCGCGTTCGTCCTGTCCTCGATGTACGCAGGCGCCGCCGGCGTGCTGACGGCGCTGGCGTTCCAGCGTGCCGTCCCCGACTATTTCGACCTCCATCTCTCCATCGACTTCCTCGCGATGATCATCCTTGGCGGGCTCGGCTCGACGTCCGGCGCCATCATCGGGGCGACGTTCGTGGTCGCGCTGCCGATCGTGCTGTCCCGCTACGCCGACGTGCTGCCGCTCGTCGTCGGCCCCGGCCAGGACGGGCTGGAAGCGTCCATCGCCGCGCAGTTCGTGTACGGCGCGCTCGTCGTGGTCGTCATGCTGACCCAGCCCGGCGGGGTGCGCGCGATGGTGCACGCCCTCCGGGACCGGCGCAGGCCGGCCGCCCCCTGACCCCTTCTCGACACCCCCCAGAGAACTACCAGGAGAACCCATGAACCGGTCCCGTCCGCGCGTCTTCGCCGCGGCCGCCCTCGTGGCCGCCCTGTCCGTCACCGCTTGCTCCACCAAGGCCACCTCGTCCGGGAGCGGCGCCGCCCCCGGTGTCAGTGACTCCACCATCAAACTGGGCATGCTGCTGGACCTGTCCGGCGCGTTCGCCACATCAGGGAAGACCAGCAACACCGCCAGCCAGTTCGCCGTCGACGAGATCAACGCGGCGGGCGGGGTGTGCGGGCGGAAGATCGAGCTCGTCATCCGGGACCACGGGTACGACGTGCAGAAGGCGGTCACGGCCTACGACGAGGTCGCGCCGCAGGTCCTCGGGTTGCTCAACGTCTACGGTTCGGCGATCACCTCGGCGCTGCGGGACAAGATCACCTCGAACGACATGCTGGTCGGCCTGACGGCGTTCGCGCCCACGCTGCTCGGCGATCCGCATCTCCTCGTGGTCGGCGCCACGTACGACGTCCAGGCGATCAACAGCGTCGACTGGATGGTGCGGGAGGGCATGTTGAAGAAGGGCGACACCCTCGGGCACATCTACCTGCAGGGCGAGATCGGCGAGAACAGCCTGAAGGGAAGCACGTTCGCAGCCGGGAAACTCGGTCTGAAACTGTCCGGCCAGCAGATCAAGCCGACCGACGCCGACCTCACCAGCCAGGTCAACGCGATGAAGGCGGCCGGTGCCAAGGCGATCCTGTTGGACTCGACGGCGAAGCAGACCGCGGCGGTGGCCAGCGCCGCCCAGGCCGCCGGACTCGACGTGCCGATCATGGGGAACGTGGCGACGTTCGCCACGAGCCTGCTGTCCACGGCGGCCGCGCCCGCGCTGATCAAGCGGTACTACCGGGTGTCGGGCATCGGGCTGCTCAGCGCGGACACCCCCGCGGTCAAGGCGCTCGCGGACAAGTGGAAGGCCAAGTTCGGCGCTCAGCAGCCGGAGTCGGGCGGCGCGGTGGTGCTCGCATACCTGTCAACCCACCTGTGGGCGAAGATCATCAGTGGTACGTGCAACGACCTGACCCGCAAGAGCCTGCTCGCCGCCCGCACCAAGGTGACCAGCTTCAGCATCGACGGGCTCGGGCCGGCGCTGGACCTGTCCGAGCCGGCGCAGCCGACCTCGCGGGCCAGCCAGATCCACCGCCCCGACCAGGGCGTCTACGCCGGCATGAAGCTCATCGAGGACTTCAAGGTGTCCGACCTCGCCAAGGAGTATCAGGTCAAGGCGGGCTAGCCCCGGCCGGGGCTGATGATCTCAACATCGGACACGCTTGGAATAGGATGTGGTGATGGCGACACGCGGCACGGCAGCGGCGGCGGATCGGCCGCCGGGGGCGGTGACCAGGGGAAACGGGCTTGCCGCGATCATGCGGTCGGCACGCGACATCTTCGCCGAGCGCGGCTACCACGGCGCCTCGATCAGGGACATCGCGAAGGGCGCGGGGCTGAGCCTCTCGGTTCTCTACTACTACCACGCAGGTAAGCAGGAGCTCCTCCACGCGCTGCTGGAAGACGCGCTCGACGACTGCCGGCGCGGCTGCGAGACGGCACTGACCGCCGCCGGGGACGACCCGGCGGCGCGGCTGAGCGCCTTCGTCCGGTCCACGGTCGAATACCGGGTGCGGCGCCAGGTCGACAGCCTGCTCGCGCTGCGGGAGCTGCGCAACCTGGAGCCGGAGCGGCTGGAGCGGTTCGTGGAGCGGCGCGACGCGCTGCCGAAACTGCTGCGTGAGATCATCGACGACGGCGCGGCGCGCGGCGTCTTCGCCACTCCCCATCCCGACGAGGCGCAGCGGGCGATCCTGGCGATGTGCAACGCGATCGCCCAGTGGTACCAACCCGACGGCGACCTGAGCGTCACCGACCTGGTGGAGCGCTACGTCCATCTGGCGCTCACGGTGGTGGAGCACCGCCCGCCGGCCCGAAGGTCGCGCGCCAAGACCCGCTGACCCGCCGATCCGGACCCTGACATCGCCGGTCCGCGACCTACACTTAACGATCGTTCGACAAGATCCTGGTCTTGCCGGCAGAGAGAGGAACGATGCGACGCACCGTCTTCGACGACGACCATGAGGCGTTCCGGGCCACCGTCCGTGACTTCCTCGCCCGGGAGGTCGTCCCGATCTTCCCCGCGTGGGAGAAGGCGGGCGCGGCGCCCCGCGACTTCTACCGGCGGCTCGGCAAGCTGGGCGTGCTCGGCCTGCAGGTCCCCGAGGAGTACGGCGGCGGCGGCCAGCGCGGCTTCAGGTTCAACGTCGTGGTGAACGAGGAACTGGCGCGGGCGAAGCTGGGCCTCGGCCCGGTACGGGTGCACACCGACATCGTGCTGCCGTACCTGCTGCGCTACGCCTCCGAGGAGCAGAAGCGGCGCTGGCTGCCAGGGGTGGCCAACGGCGAGCTGATGACCGCGATCGCGATGACCGAGCCGGGAACCGGGTCGGACCTCGCCGGCATCGCTACGACCGCGGTGCTCGACGGGGACCATTATGTGCTCAACGGGGCCAAGACCTTCATCACCGGCGCTGTCAACGCCGACCTCGTACTCGTCGTCGCCCGTACGTCCCCGCCCACGGGCGACCGGCGGGCGGGGCTGAGCATCCTGGTCGTCGAGGCGGGCTCGCCCGGCTTCTCGGTGGGCCGCAATCTGGACAAGCTCGGGCTCAAGGCGCAGGACACCGCCGAGCTGGCCTTCGAGGACGTCGCCGTGCCGGCGGCGAACCTGCTGGGCGAGGAGGGCCGCGCGTTCGAGTTCCTCCGCCACAACCTCGCGCAGGAGCGACTGTCCATCGCCGTGAACGCGCAGGCGGCAGCGGCGACGGCGCTGGAGGTCACCCTCGCCTACGTGAACGAGCGGAACGTCTTCGGCCGGCCGCTGTCCGGCTTCCAGAACACCAAGTTCGTGCTCGCCGAGTGCGCGACCGACGTGGAGGCGGGCCAGGCGCTGGTCGACCGCGCGCTGGAGGAGCACGACGCCGGCGAGCTGAGCGCGGCCGATGCGGCCAAGGTGAAGCTCTTCTGCACCGAGCTGCAGTCCCGCGTCGTCGACAAGTGCCTGCAACTGCACGGCGGCTACGGGTACGTGCTGGAATACCCGATCGCCCGCATGTACGCCGACGCGCGCGTCACCCGCATCTACGGTGGCACCAGCGAGGTCATGAAGAGCATCATCGCCAAGTCCATCGGCCTCTGACCAAGGGAGCACCTCGATGAGCACAGTGCTGACCGAATTCGCGGACGGCATCGCGGTCATCACCATCAACCGGCCCGCGGCACGCAACGCGGTGGACCTGGAGACGACGAAGGCGCTCGCGGCGGCGATCGACGAGCTCGAGTCCAGGCCCGACCTGAAGGTGGGGATCCTCACCGGAGCCGGCGGCACGTTCTGCTCCGGCATGGATCTGAAGGCGTTCACGCGGGGCGAGAAGCCTGCCCTGCCGGGGCGCGGCTTCGCCGGCATCACCGAGCGGCTTCCGGAGAAACCGCTGATCGCGGCGGTTGAGGGGTGGGCGGCCGCGGGTGGCTGCGAGCTGGCGCTGGCGGCCGATCTGGTGGTGGCGTCCCGAACTGCCCAGTTCAGCCTGCCCGAGGTCAAGCGGGGGCTGATCGCGGTCGGAGGCGGATTGTTGCGGGTGGCGAAGGCGTTGCCACACCACCTCGCCATGCAGCTGGTGCTCACCGGTGATCCGTTGCCGGCGGTGCGGGCGCACGCGTACGGGCTGGTCAACGAGCTCACCGAGCCGGGTGTGGCGCTGGAGGGGGCGCGGGCGCTGGCCGCCAGGATCGCCGCCAACGCGCCGTTCGCGGTGCGGATGTCCAAGCGGATCCTGTCGTCGTCGGTGAACTACACCGACGAGGCCGCGTTCGCGGCGCAGCTGAAGGTGTGGGCCGAGGTGGTGGCCTCCGCCGACGCGCAGGAGGGCGCCCGCGCCTTCGCCGAGAAGCGGACGCCGATCTGGGACCGTTGACCTGCCTTCCCTCGGGCAGCGACCGCTGACCTGACTTCCTTCGGGCGGCGACCGCCGACTTGCCCCGGGGATCCTCAGGCGTCGAGAAGGAGCGTGATGGTCTCGGCGACGCAGGCGGGTTTTCGTTCGCCGTCGAGCTCGATGGTGTAGCGCGTCGTGAGTGCGGCGCCCGTCGCGGTCTCCCGCAGGCCGGCGAAGGCGGCCACCGCCCGCAGGCGCGAGCCCTCAGGCACGGGCGAGGGGAAGCGGACCTTGTTCACGCCGTAGTTGACGCGGGCCCCGCCCAGGTCGAGGCGGAAGAGCCGGGGCCCGAAGTGCGGGATCAGCGACAGCGTCAGGTATCCGTGCGCGATGGTGCGGCCGAACGGACCGGACGCGGCCCGTTCTGGGTCGACATGGATCCACTGGTGGTCGCCGGTGGCGTCGGCGAAGGCGTCGATGCGCTCCTGATCCACGACGAGCCAGTCGCTGGGGCCGATGGGCTCGTCGAGGGCGCTCTTCACCTCCTCCAGGGAGGTGAAGACGCGGGCGGTCATGACGTCACCCGTTCGAAGACGGCGGCCAGGCCCTGGCCGCCGCCGATGCACATGGTCTCCAGGCCGTACCTGGCCTCGCGCCGGCAGAGCTCGCGGGACAGCGTCGCCAGCATCCGCACACCGGTGGCGCCGACCGGGTGGCCGAGCGAGATGCCGGAGCCGTGGACGTTCGTACGCTCCAGGTCCTCCTCGCCGAACTTCCACTCCCTCATGACCGCCAGCGCCTGGGCCGCGAACGCCTCGTTGAGCTCGATGAGTTCCATGTCGTGCAGCGAGAGGCCGGCCCGGTCCAGGGCGGCCGCGGTGGCGGGTACCGGGCCGATGCCCATGGTCTCCGGCGCGACCCCGGCCACGGCCCACGACACGAGGCGGACCAGCGGTCGCAGGCCGAGCCGGTCGGCGCGCTCGGGGGTGGTGACGAGGCACATGGCGGCGGCGTCGTTCTGCCCGCTCGCGTTGCCCGCCGTGACGGTCGCCTCCGGGTCGGAGCCGGCCAGGAGTGGTTTGAGCCTGGACAGGGACTCCAAGGATGTGTCGGCGCGGGGGTGCTCGTCGGTGTCGATCACGACCTCGCCGTTCCTGGTGGATACCGGGGTCGGGATGATCTCCTCGGCCAGGATGCCGTCGGCTTGGGCCCTGACCGCGCGCTGGTGGGACAGCAGGGCCAGCTCGTCCTGTTCCCGGCGCGAGATCGCGTACGCGCGGCGCAGGTTCTCGGCGGTCTCGATCATGCCGCCGGGAATCGGGTGGCTCCGGCCGCCCGCGGTCTGCCGGGCGCGTACAAGGCTGTCGTGCACCGCTACGCCGTTCCTCGCGCCCCAGCGCATGTCCGTGGAGTAGAACGTGGCGTTGCTCATGCTCTCCGTGCCGCCCGCGACGACGACCTCATGAACCCCGGTCTGCACCTGCATGGCGGCGTGGATGACGGCCTGCAGGCCCGAGCCGCACCGGCGGTCGAGGTGGAGGCCGGGGACGTGGGCGGGCAGACCGGCGTCGAGCGCGACGACGCGGCCGATCGCGGGCGCCTCGCTGCTGGCGTTGCAGTGGCCCAGGACGACGTCCTCGATCTCGTCCGGCACGAGGCCGGTGCGCTCGATCAGGCCCTTGAGCGCGATGACGCCGAGGTCGGCCGCCGTCAGGCTCCTGAACATCCCGCCGTAACGGCCTATCGGGGTGCGGACGGGCTCACAGATGACCGCCTCACGCATGGCCGGCCCCTTCCTGCTCGATCGTCAAGGTACTGCGGGGCTCGTCATCCGCGCCGAACACGCCCAGCGTCAGCGATCCGGTGTCCTCGACCCGCCGGAGCTCCGCCCGCTGGCCGCAGAACAGCGGCTTGCGGTTGCGGTGCCGCAGACGGACGACCTCGCCCCGGTGCCCTTCGAGGCGGAGGATCTCCGCAAGGGCGAGCGTCATCAGGGGGCCGTGCACGACCAGGCCGGGATAGCCCTCGACACGGGTGGTGTACGGCCAGTCGTAGTGGATGCGGTGGGGATTCGCGCTCGCCGCGCTGAAGCGCATCAGCAGCGTCGGATCCGTGGCGAAATCCCAGGCCCACTCCCCTGTCCGGGTGAACGGAGCGCGGGCGGGGGCCGCGTCGGGCGGCTGCGCGGCCGAGGGCGCGGCGGGCCCGGCGTCCCGGTAGATCAGGTCCTGGCGCTCCTCGATCGCGAGTTTGTCATGCTCGTCGTACAGGGCGGTGACGACGGTCACCACGACGAGGCGGCCGGTGCGGCCGGACTTCTCGGTGACCGACTCCACGCGCGCCTCACGGCGGACCGTGCCACCGACCGTGAGCGGGGCATGGAGGACGACCTCGCCGCCGGCGAACATCCGGCGCGGCAGTTCCACCGGGGGCAGGAACGACCCGCGCGCCGGATGGCCGTCGGCGCCGAGCGCGGACGAGCGGGGCCAGCGGGCCAGGGCGAGCCAGTGCCACAGCGGCGGAAGGACGTCCCCCGGGCCGATCGCGGGCGTGCCGTCGTCGAACAACGCCGACAGCGCCGCCACCGGATGGGGGTCGACCGTCTCGGTCGTGACGACGGTGTGCGGTGCCCAGCTCGCATCAACCGCCCGCCGGTGACTGCTCACATCAACCGCCCGCCGGTGACTTCGAGCACGGTGCCGGTCATGTACGACGACAGATCCGAGGCCAGGAACAACGCCACCGAGGCGACCTCGTGCGCCTCGCCCGCCCGTCCCATCGGGATCTCGGCCAGCTTCTGGTCCCACGCCTTCTGCGGCATCGCCTCGGTCATGGCCGAGCGGATCAGGCCCGGCTGGATGGCGTTGACCCGGACGCCGTGGTGGGCCAACTCCTTGGCGGCGGCCTTGGACAGGCCGACGACACCGGCCTTGGCGGCGGAGTAGTTGGTCTGGCCGACCATGCCGACCTTCCCCGACAGCGAGGAGATGTTCACGATCGCGCCGCTCTTCTGCTCGCGCATGACGGCGGCGGCCTTGCGGGTGCCGTTCCAGGTGCCCTTGAGGTGGACGTCGATGACCTGGTCGAACTGCTCCTCGGTCATCGTGCGCATCGTCGCGTCGCGGGTGATCCCGGCGTTGTTGACCATGACGTCCAGCGAGCCGAACGCCTCCAGCGCCGTCCGGATCAGGGCGTCCACATCCGCGGCGCGGGTGACGTCGCACCGCGCCGCCCGGGCCACGCCTGGCCCGCCGAGCTCCTTGGCCGCCGCCTCGGCCGCCTCCAGGTTGAGATCGCCGATCACGACCCGCGCGCCTTCCCTGACGAAGACCTCCGCGATGGCGAGGCCGATGCCCTGGGCGGCGCCGGTGACGACCGCGGTCTTGCCGTTGAGCAGCATCATGTTTCCTCAGCTGATGGGGTTGCGGGCGATCAGTTGGGCGGCGATGACGTTGCGCTGGATCTCGTTGGTGCCCTCGCCGAGGATCATCAGCGGGGCGTCCCGGAAGTAGCGCTCGACGTCGAACTCCTTGGAGTAGCCGTACCCGCCGTGCACGCGCATCGCGTCCAGCGTCACCTGCATCGCAGCCTCGGAGGCGAAGAGCTTGGCCATACCGGCCTCCATGTCGGCGCGGCCGCCCGCGTCGAGCCGGCGGGCGGCGTCCTCGGTGAGCAGCCGTGCCGCCTGGACCTTGGTCGCCATGTCGGCCAGCAGGTTGCCCACCGACTGGTGTTTCCAGATCGGCTTGCCGAACGACTCGCGTTCTTGCGCGTACCGCACCGCGTCGTCGAGCGCGGCCTGGGCGACGCCGACCGCGCGGGCGGCGACCTGGATCCTGCCGATCTCCAGGCCACGCATCATCTGCGCCCAGCCCTGGTTCGGCTCGTCGCCGAGCACGGCGGACGCGGGGACCCGCATGTCGTCGAAGACGAGCTCACAGGACTCGACGCCGCGATAGCCGAGCTTCGGCAGGTTCTTGGACACGGTCATGCCGTCGCCGGGCTCGACGAGGAGCACACTCATGCCCCGGTGCGCCGGCTTCGCGTCCGGGTCGGTCACGCAGAGTAGGCCGATGAGGCCGGCGTGGCGGGCGTTGGTGATCCAGGTCTTCGACCCGGTGATCAACAGGTCGCCGCCGTCCTCGCGGGCGTGCGTGCGCATCGCCTGCAGGTCGCTGCCGCCGCCGGGCTCGGTGAGCGCCATCGCCGCCCGGATCGTGCCGTCGGCCATCCGGGGCAGGTAACGTTCGCGCTGGTCAGGGGTGCCGAACGTGCGGATCATGTAGGTGATGACCGAGTGCCCGCCGATGGCGCCGGCCAGGCTCATCCAGCCGCGGGCCAGCTCCTCCGTGACCCGGGCGAAGCACTCCGTACTCACCTCCACGCCGCCGTGCTCGGCGGGCGCGAGCAGGCCGAAGAAGCCCAGCTTCTTCATCTCCTCGATGAACTCGGCGGGGTAGGCGTCCACCGACTCGTAGTCCCGTACTCGCGGCCGCACCCGCTCGTCGACGAATTCGCCGGCCAGGGCGACGATCTCCCTTTCGTCCTCGGTCAGTGCGCTCATGATCGCTCTCCGCTTCGTTCCGCGCCCTTGAGCAGTTGCTTGGCGATGATGACCTTTTGCACCTCGCTCGTGCCCTCGTACAGCCGGAACAGGCGGGCGTCGCGGTAGAACCGCTCGACCGGGACCGACCGCATATATCCCAGGCCGCCGTGAATCTGTACGGCGCGGTCGGCCACCCGGCCGACCATCTCCGAGCAGAAGAGCTTCGCGCACGAGGGGGCCATGCGCCGGTCGCTGCCGTCGTCGTAGGCCCGCGCCGCGTCCAGCACCATCGCCCGCCCGGCCATGAGCTCGGTCTGCGAGTCCGCGAGCATCGCCTGCACCTGCTGGAACTCCGCGATGGGCCGCCCGCCCTGCCGGGTGGCGGCGGCATGGGTGACGCTCTCCTCGACGAGCCGCTGGGCCAGCCCGACGCAGATCGCCGCGATGTGCAGCCGGCCGCGCGCCAGCGAGCGCATGGCGGCCGCGAACCCCTCGCCCTCGACTCCGCCGATCAGCGCGGAGTCGGGCACGAAGACGTCGTCGAGGAAGACCTCGGCGGTGTGTGCTCCGCGCTGTCCCATCTTCTCGTCCTTGGGGCCGACCGTGAGCCCCTCGGCGCCGGACTCCACCACGAAGACGGAGATGGCCTTGGTGCCCTCGGTGTCGGCGTTCGTCCTGGCGAAGACCATGAACAGGTCGGCCCGGTCGGCGTTCGTGATGAACCGCTTCTGGCCGGTGAGCCGGTAGCCGCCCTCGGCCCGGACCGCCCGGGTCCGCAGCCCGCTGGGATCGGAGCCGGCCTCGGGCTCTGTCAGCGCGAACGCGGCGATCTGGTCACCGGCCGCCAGCGCGGGGAGGTGCCGCCGCTTCTGCTCGTCGGTGCCGAAGTTCACCAGCACCTGGCCGGCGATGCCGTTGTTGGTGCCGAGCATCGAGCGGAAGGCCGGCGCGGTGTGGCCGAGCTCCATCGCCAGCTGAACATCCTCGATCATGGTGAACCCGAGCCCGCCGTGCTCCTCCGGCAGCGCGTAGCCGAACAACCCCATGTCAGCCGCCTTCGCACGGATGGCCTCGGGGATCTCGTCGGTCTGCTCGATGACGTCTTCGGCGGGCACGACCTCCTTGCGTACGAAGGTGCGCACGGCGGCCAGCACCTCCTGGAACGCTTCGATGTCCACTGTTCAGCTCCTGATGGTGGTGGGCGACGGCTCGGGCTTGAGGATCTTTCCGGCGGGCAAGGTGGGCAGCGCGTCGACCATGCCCTCCGGCCAGTACGCGTTCACCGCACCGCCCCCACTGCCAGCAGGTTTTCGATCTCCTCGGAGGTATGGCCAAGTTCGGCGAGGATCGCACGGGTGTCCTGGCCAGGGACGGGCGCGGGTGCCGGCCTGTCGCTAGGGGTGCCGGCGAACCGGGGCGCGGGCGCGGGCTGGATGGCGCCCTCGGCGTCGGTGTAGAAGCTGTCCCGGGCGGCGTTGTGGGGATGCGCGACGACCTCGTCCATGGTCAGCACCGGTGTGACGCAGGCGTCGACGCCGGCGAAGCGCGCCACCCATTCCTCGCGGGAGGCGTTCTTGAACGCCTTGGCGAAGGTCTCCCGCATCGCGGGCCAGGTGGCCGGGTCGCGCTGGGCGGCGAGGTCGACCGCGTGAGCGACGCCGAGGACGTCCACGAGCTTGGCGAAGAAGGCGCCTTCGATGGCGCCCACGGCCACGTGCCGCCCGTCGGCGCACTCGTAGGTGTCGTAGAAGGGGGCGCCGCCGTCGAGCAGGTTCGCGCCACGCTCGGTGGCCCAGGCGCCGTGCGCGTACCGGCCGTAGATCATCGACATCAGCAGGCCGGAGCCCTCGACCATCGCCGCGTCCACCACCTGGCCGCGTCCCGACGTGCGCGCGTTCAGCACCGCGGCCAGCACGCCGAGCGCCAGCAGCATGCCGCCGCCGCCGAAGTCGCCGACCAGGTTGAGCGGCGGCGTGGGCGGGTGATCGGGGCGGCCGATCGCGGCCAGCGCGCCGGAGAGCGCGATGTAGTTGATGTCGTGGCCGGCCCGCATGGCCAGTGGCCCGTCCTGGCCGAAGCCGGTCATCCGGCCGAACACCAGGCGCGGATTGCTCTCGGCCAGCGTCCCGGGATCGAACCCCAGCCGCTCGGCCACGCCGGGACGGAAGCCCTCCAGGACCGCGTCCGCCGTGTCGATCAGGGCCCGGACGACGGCGGCGCCACGGGGGTTCTTCAGATCGGCGACCAGCGAGCGGCGCCCGCGGTCGAGCACCGGGTTCGGGCGCGCGTCCCGATCGGCGGGGCGGTGGACGCGGATCACCTCCGCCCCCAGATCGGCCAGCATCATGGCGGCGAACGGAACGGGGCCGATGCCGCCCAGCTCGACGACCCGCACTCCGGTGAGAGGACCGTTCACGGTCATCGGCCCTGCCAGTTCGGCCGGCGCTTCTCGGCGAAGGCGCGGGCGCCTTCCTTGGCGTCCTCCGAGGCGAAGACCGGCTCGATGATCAGCCGCTGGCGGACGAACCGCTCCTCCTCCGGCCACTGCTCGTGCTCTTTGATCACTCGCTTGGTGGCGAGCGTGGCGAGCGGGCCGTTCTCCGCGATGCGGGCGGCGAGCGTCAGTGCGGCGTCCAGTGCCTCGCCCTCCTCGGTGAGCCGGTTGACCAGGCCTATCTCGTACGCCCGCGCGGCCGTGATCAGGTCCCCGGTCAGCGCGAGCTCCATCGCGATCTGCGGGGGGACACGGTGCGGCAGGCGCAGCAGCCCACCGGCGGCGGCCACCAGGCCCCGTTTGACCTCCGGGATGCCGAACTTCGCCGTCCGCGCCGCCACGACGAGGTCGCAGGCGAGGACGATCTCGCAGCCGCCGGCCAGCGCGTAGCCCTCGACCGCGGCGATCAGCGGCTTCTTCGGCGGCGCCTCGGTCACGCCGGCGAATCCCCGGCCCTCGAGGCTCGGCCGCTCGCCGCGCAGAAATGCCTTCAGGTCCATGCCCGCGCAAAAGCAGTCTCCGGCCCCGGTAAGGACGGCGGCGGAGAGGTCGTCGCGCCGATCGAGCTCGTCGAGCGCGGCGGCGATGCCCTCGGACACGGCGCGGGTGACAGCGTTCTTGGCGTGCGGGCGGTTGATGGTGATCACCGCGATGCGCGACTCGTGACGCACCAGCACGTCGTCACCGACGGCGGTCGTGCCGCTCTCCGTTGTCATCGTGCTCCTGGGTCATCGAACAGGTCAGCCGGTGGCGTCCCGGCGTATCCCGACTGCATCATCACCGCACCGGTACGCGCAAAGACCAGGGTGCGTATGGATCTATCGGCGCTGCCTATGAGTAAAGTTCAGGGCATGGATTTGCGGCTCGTCACGTACTTCGTAGCGGTCGTCGACCATGGCGGCGTCACCAAGGCCGCGAAGGCGCTCTACATCGCGCAGCCGTCGCTGTCCCAGGCGATCCGCAGCCTTGAACGCCAGCTGGGCACACAGCTGTTCGACCGGTCCGGCCGCTGGCTCACCCTGACCGCCGACGGGCGGGCGTTCGTCGACCCGGCCCGGCAGATCCTGGCCGACGTCGAGGCCGCCAAGCGGCGCGTGCACGCCGTCAGAGACCTGCTGACCGGGCGTCTGGAGATCGCGGTGCTGTCCGCGCTGTCCGCCGATCCGCTGCCGGAGCTGACCAGCGCGCTGCACCGGGCGCATCCTGGGATCCTGGTCACCGTACGCGATCCCGGCAGCTCATCGGGGGTCCTGAGCCAGGTGCGCCAGGGCGATGCCGAGCTGGGGCTGACGGACGCACCGGTGAGGAGCGACCTGTTGCGGACCCAGGAGCTCTGGGAGCATGAGATCACTCTCGTCCTCCCCCCGCACCTGGCCGCCGCGCTGCCCGACCCGGTCCCGCTGGCCGCGATCGGCGACATCCCCCTGGTCCTGGAATCCTCGGAGGCGGGCGGCCGGGCCGCACTCGACGACGTGCTGGGGCAGGCCGTTGGCTTCGTGGCCGTCGAGTGCGCGCACCGGCAGGCGATCTGGGAGCTGGTCATGCACGGCGCGGGCGCCACGTTCCTCCCCCGGCGGATCGCCGAGACCGAGCTGCGCAACGTGGTGGTGCGATCAACGTCGCCGCAGGTGCGGCGGACGGTGCGCCTGGTGTTCCGGCCTGGGCCGCTGTCCCCCGCCGCCACGGCCTTTCTGAACGTGGCGGCGGACATGAGCCGGCGACGGCTCTCATAGGTTCGGCCTATCGGACGATGCGGCGTTCGCTCTTTGCGCGACGCCCGAGGGGATGGTCGACTCTCAGCAGCGCGCGATGCCCGAGGGGATGGTCGACTCTCGGCAGCGCACGCCGGCCGGATGCGAAGGAGAACCGACGTGAACACACCGTCCGCCTACTCGGGAATGACAATCAGTGACCAGCTCGCCCGGCACGCCCGATCCATCCCCGACGCGGTGGCGCTGCGCATGGACGGGGTCGACCGGACGTACGGCCAGCTAAACGTAAGGGTCGACCGGCTGGTCCACGTCCTCGGGGCGCGCGGCGTCGGTCCGGGTGACCGGGTCGTGGTGATGATGTACAACGGGCTCGAACCGGTGGAGGTCTTCTTCGCCTGCGCCCGCATGGGGGCGGTCTGCGTACCGGTGAACTTCCGGCTGCACGCCGACGAGGTGGCCTACCAGCTGGCCGACAGCGGAGCCGTGGTCGCCGTCGTCGAGGACGGCCTGGCCGCCACCTTCGCGCGGGCGTGGAAGAACGTGCCGACCGTGCGGCACTGCCTCGTGGCGGGAGCGGCCGGCGAGCTGGGCGCGGACCTGGAGTCGTACGAGGACGCGCTGCGCGAGGCGCCCAAGAGCGGCGCCCGCGTGGCGGTCGACCCCCACGCGCCCGCGTTCATCATGTACACCTCCGGCACGACCGGCCGGCCCAAGGGTGCCGTGCTCACGCACTACAACCTGGCCGTCCAGACCATGAGCAGGTTCGCCCACATCGGCGTGCCGAGCGACTGCCGGGCGTGGCTGATCAGCACCCCGCTCTTCCACATCGGCGGCCTGGCCGCCCTGCTGTCCAGCGTCATGGTCGGCGGGCGGACAGTGATCGCCAGGTCCGGCCGGTTCGACCCGGTGGGGACCTTGGACCTGCTCGAACGCGAGCGCATCGGCTACGTCTTCCTCGTCCCCGCCCAGTGGCAGGCGGTCTGCGACGTTCCGGGCATCGCGGAGCGGGATCTGTCGGCGCTGCGGCTCATCTCGTGGGGCGCCGCTCCCGCGACCAAGGCGTTGCTGCTCCGGATGATCGAGACCTTCCCCGGCGCGAGGCTGCTGAGCGTGTTCGGCCAGACGGAGACCAGCGCGGTGTCGACCGTGCTCCTCGGCGAGGAAGCCCTCCGCAAGATCGGGTCAGTGGGGACCCCGCTGGTCAACGTCGAGGTCCGCATCGTGGACGAGCAGATGAACGACGTGCCGCGAGGCGAGATCGGCGAGATCGTCTACCGCGGACCGACGATCATGACGGCCTACTGGAACAAGCCGGCCGAGACGGCGGCGGCCTTCGCCGGAGGCTGGTTCCACTCGGGCGATCTCGTCCGCCAGGACGAGGACGGCTACATCTATGTCGTCGACCGCCTCAAAGACATGATCATCTCTGGTGGGGAGAACATCTACTCCGCCGAGGTGGAGGAGGCCATCGCCACCCACCCGGGGGTGGCGGAGGTCGCCGTGGTGGGCGTGCCGGACGAGCGATGGGGCGAGACGCCGCTGGCCGTCGTGGTGCCCGCCAGCGAGGGGGGCCTGCCTACGGCCGAGGACATCAGGGAGTGGTGCCGGACGCGGCTGGCGGCCTACAAAGTGCCACGGCGCGTCACCGTGATCGCCGAGCTGCCGCGCAACGCGAGCGGGAAGGTGCGCAAGCACGAGCTGCGGCAGGCCTACGGGCCGGCCGCGACCATACCGACGAACGCGCGACCCGGCGGGGACAGCGCCGCGGGGTCGTAGACCAGTCCATACGCCCGGCTGATCGGTGGTTCCAGACGGCGCACGACGGCCCCCCGGGCCGCGGCGGCCTCAGCCATCGACCGCTCCAGGAACGTGGCGCCCACGCCGGCGAGTACGAAGGGCAGGCGGGCCTCACGGTGCTCCACCACGACGGACGGCCCGATGGCGCGTCCCGCCGCCGCGACCGCCTGCTCGATCCCGCCGACGACCTGGGAGCTGCCGCGCGGTACGGTCACCTGCGGGATGTCCGGCAGTTCGGCGAGCGGCAGCGGATCGGACGGCGGCGCCGAGCCGGGCGGGAGGACGAGCCAGTATTCCTGCACCCCGAGTTCGCGCACCTCCAGTCCGGCGCAGTCCGTGGCGGGCAGATGGCAGGCCACGATCTCGCAGTGCCCTTCCCTGATCAGGGACGCCGCCATGGTCTCGTCGCGCAGATCGCCGATGCGGATGGAGACCTTCGGGAACTCCCTGCGGAAGGCGCCGACCAGGCGGGCCACCGGGTCCGCGGACAGGGCGGCCATGGCGAAGACGTCCAACCGCCCCCGCGGCCGGCCGGCCGCGTCGACGAACGAGCTCTCCGCGGCGACGACGTCGCGCAGGATGCGGCGCGCGGGCCCCACCAGGCTGTGGCCGGCCGAGGTGAGCACCATGCCGCGGCCGATGCGGTGGAACAGCGGGACGCCGAGCTCGCGCTCCAGCCCCTGGATGGCCTGCGAGACGGTGGGCTGGGCGACGTCGAGCGCGGTCGCCGCGGCGTTGATGCCGTTGTGGTCGACGACCGCGAGGAAATACTTGATCTGGTGCAGGTCCACGCCCTGACTGTATCCAGCAGCGCCCATGCGGCCGCCTCAGCGCGGCGCCATGCGGATGGCGCCGTCGAGCCGGATGGTCTCGCCGTTGAGGTAGCCGTTCTCCAGGATCTGGCCCGCCATCCGCGCGAACTCGTCCGGGCGGCCGAGCCGGGCCGGGTTGGGCACGCCGGCCTCCAGGGAGGCCCGGACGTCCTCCCGCAGGCGGGCCAGCAGGGGCGTGTCCATGATCCCGGGCGCGATCGTGCACACCCGGATCGACCGGCTCGCCAGGTCACGAGCCGCCGTCAGCGTCATGCCGACGATGCCCGCCTTCGCCGCGGTGTACGGGATCTGGCCGATCTGGCCTTCGTACGCGGCAACCGACGCGGTCAGCACGATGGCGCCACGTTCGCCGTCGATCTCGTCCTGGCGGGCGATGCGGGCGGCGGCGAGGCGCAGGGCGTTGAACGAGCCGACCAGGTTGAGCTTGATCACCCATTCGAAGTCCTCCAGGGAGCCGGGCTCGCCCTCCTTGTCCAGCAGCCTCAGCCGGCGGCCGGCGCCCGCGCAGTGCACGAGCCCCCGCAGGCCGCCGAACTCGTCGGCCACGTCGAGTGCCGCCGCGAACCCCTCGGCGTCGGTGACGTCCGCGGCGGCGAACCGCGCCGCCGCACCGAGCTCCTTGACGACGGTTTCGCCGGCGGAGCCGGGCAGGTCGACGACGACCACCTTGCCGCCCGCCTCGACAAGCCGCCGGGCCGTCGCCAGCCCGAGGCCGGACGCGCCTCCGGTGACGGCGGTGCACAATCCTTCCAAACGCATGGGTGAGGCCCTCTCGTCAGAGCAGTTCGAGGATGGTCGCGTTGGCCATGCCGCCCGCTTCGCACATGGTCTGCAGCCCGAAGCGGAGGCCCTGGTCCTTCATGTGGTGGACGAGGCGCGTCATCAGGACGGCGCCCGAGCCGCCCAGCGGATGGCCCACGGCGATCGCCCCGCCCAGGGGGTTGAGCCGGTCGCCGGAGACGCCGGTCTCGGCCTGCCAGGCCAGCGGGACCGGGGCGAATGCCTCGTTCACCTCGAAGGCTCCGATGTCGTCGATTCGCAGGCCGGACTTCTTGAGCGCCTTGGCCGTGGCCTCGATGGGCGCGGTCAGCATGATGACCGGGTCGTCGGCCGCCAGTGCGGCGGTGTGCACACGGGCGAGCGGCCGCCATCCACGCGCCCGGGCGGTCTCGCCGGAGGTGAGGAGCAGGGCGCCCGCGCCGTCGGAGATCTGCGAGGCGTTGCCGGCGGTGATCACGCCGTCGTCGCGGAACGCGGTCTTCAGCCCTGCCAGCGTCTCCACCGACGAGCCGCGGCGGATGCCCTCGTCGGCCCGCAGGGCTCCCTCGACGGGCGCGAGCTGCCCGTCGAGCGCGCCGGAGTCGACGGCCGCCGCCGCCCGGGTATGTGACCGGGCGGAGTACTCGTCAAGCTGCCGCCGGGACAGACCCCACCGCTCGGCCATCATCTCCGCCCCGGTGCCCTGGCTGAAGCCGGACACGCCATAACGTTCGAGCACCTCGTCCGGGTACGGGCGACCGTCCCGCGCGGCCGAGCCCATGGGCACGCGGCTCATCGACTCGACGCCACCGGCGATCACGATGTCGTGGTGTCCGGCGATGATCCCGGCGGCCGCGAAGTGGACCGCCTGCTGGCTGGAGCCGCACCGGCGGTCGACCGTGGTGCCGGGGACCGATTCCGGCCAGCCCGCCGCGAGCACGGCGACCCGGCCGATGTTGCCGGACTGGTCTCCGGCCTGACTGACGCATCCCCAGATGACGTCGTCGATCTCCGCCGGCTCCACTCCGGTACGCCCGGCGAGCGCCTTGAGCACGTGTGCCGAGAGGGTCGCGGGGTGAATGCCAGACAGCGCTCCGTTGCGTTTTCCGATGGGGGTACGAACCGCATCGACGATGACCGCGTCCCTCACGCGCTTCTCCTCGGGGTGCTGGTGCCATGAACTGGGATTCGCCGCTCGGAACAGGCCTGCCGGAGCCGTTTCGAATCAACCACACGCTCAGGACCCGGCACAAAGCCCGGATTGCGATCGGGGATATCGCCTATACCTATGTGACGCGGCGTGTGGGCTTCGGCGAGGACTGGGGGCGCTGTTCGACATTTCGCGGTTCGTCGCACACCGTTTGCGCTCCGGTCTGGGCGCGGATCAGCCGGGCGTAGCGGCCCTGGAGAGTGAGCAGTTCGGCGTGGGTACCTCGCTCGGCGATCCGGCCGTCCTCCACGACAAGGATGAGGTCGGCGTCGCGTACGGTGCTGAGCCGGTGGGCGATGACCATCCTGGTCTGGGTCAGCCAGGCGAGGTTGTCCTCGATCGCGGCCTCCGTCGCGCTGTCGAGATGGCTGGTGGCCTCGTCGAGCAGCAGGATCTTCGGGCGGGACAGCAGCGCGCGGGCGAGGGCGAGCCGCTGCTGCTGGCCGCCGGACAGGCCGCCGCCCTCCACGAGCATGGTGTCGTACGACATGGGCATGGCGGCGATCTCGTCGTGAACGCAGGCGAGCTGGGCCGCGTGGGCGACCCGGTCGAGCGACGCGTCGGGGTCGTTGAGCGCGATGTTCTCCCGGATCGTGCCGGTGAACAGCGACGGCTCCTGGGTGACCACGCCGAACTGCCGGCGCAGGGAGCGCAGGTTGAGCTCGGCGGCAGGGACGCCGTCGTAGCGGATCTCGCCGGACGTGGGCGTGTGGAGGGCGAGCAGCAACCTGGCGAGTGTGCTCTTACCCGAGCCCGAGGGCCCGACCAGGGCGACCTTCTGGCCCGGCCGTATCGAAAGCGATATGTCGTGGAGCGTCCAGGGCCCGCGCGGATCGTGGCGGAAGCGCACCTCGCGCAGCTCCACGGCGCCGCGCAGCCGCAGCACCTCGATGCCCTCGGCCGGTTCGGGGTCGGCGGCCAGGATGTCGGCCAGCCGGTCGAAGTGCGCGCCGGCCTGCTGGAGGTTCTGCAGGGCGGTCATCAGCGAGCCGAGCGGAGTGAGCGCGGCGGCGGCGAGCGAGTTGAGCGCGAGCAGCATGCCCAGCGAGAGCGAGCCGTCCAGGACCCGCCATGCGCCGGCCCACAGCAGCCCGAGCGGCGCCAGGTAGCGGATCGCGCCGAGCGCCGCGTCGACCAGTCCTCTGACGAGGCCGCCACGCAGGTCGGCGTCAAGCTGGACGTCGAACTGCTCCGACCACCGCTTCATCGCGCGCGGCTCGGCGCCGGAGGCCTTGAGCGTCTCGACGCCGCGTACGGCCTCCATCAGCCGGGTCTGCGTGCCGGCCAGAGCGGACAGCTCGCGCCGGGTCAGGTCGCCGACCCGGCGCGACGTGCCGAGCAGCAAGCCGGCCTGAGCCATGGCGAGCAGCACGAGAAATCCGCCCAGAACGGGGTCGGCCACAAAGACGAGGACGAGGTAGACCAGGGCGAGGGGCCCGTCCAGCAGCGTCGACAGGATCTGCCCGGTGAGCGTCTCGCGCAGGGAGGTGACGCTGTTGGCCCGGCTCATCAGGTCACCCGTGCCGCGGGTGGCGAAGTAGCGGTACGGCAGCGCGACGAGGTGGGCGACCAGGTTCCGGGTCACCTCACCATCGGTGCGCGCACGCAGGGCCACCAGCAGCACCGAACGCAGGTATCCCACCGCGAACTGCGTCACCGCGGCGGCCAGCACGGCCCCACCGGCCAGCGCGAGCAGATGCTCGTCGCCGAGCGGCAGGACCCGATCGACGACGACCTGGAACGCGGCCGCCATGCCGAGGCCGAGGAGCTGCAGCAGCGCTGAGGCCGCCAGCACCTGGGCCAGCAGCCCCTTGCGCTTGGCCAGCAGCGTGCGCAGGAATTCGCGACGCCACTCCCGGCCGGCTCCGGAACGGCCCCTGCGGAAGCCCGGCGCGGGCTCGAACGCGAGCAGCACGCCGGTGAAGCCCCCGTCGAACTCCTCCGGTGTCAGCCGCCTGCGCCCCAGACCGGGGTCCACGACATCCACGTAGGAGGACGTCCATCGCCGCACCACGACGAAGTGCTGGAATTCCCAGTGGACGATGGCGGGCATCGGCACCCGGGCCAGGTCGGCGGGCTCCAGCGAGAACGCCTTGGCCCGCAGCCCGTACTCCCGGGCGGCCTCCACGATCGCGAGCGCGCTCAGCCCGTCCCTGCCGACCTGCAGCCGGTCCGAGAGCTCCCGGACAGTGGTGTGGCGGCCGTGGAAGGACAGCACCATGGCCAGGCATGCGGCCCCGCACTCGGTGGCCGCGTTCTGCAGGATGACCGGAATCCGTCTCATCCTCCGCCCCAACCGGTGCTCAGCACGGGCCCCGCCAGCAGGGACAGCACCGCTACCAGCACCATGACCGCGGCCCACAGCAGCGCGAACGTGGTCGCACGCAGCTCGAGGGACCGACGTCGCGCCGAAGGCTCCACATGGCGGCGCAGCGCCTCCGCCCGGAAGATCCGCCCGTTCACAGCGTGCTCGTACGGCTCGTGGTGCCCCAGAACCATTCGATCTTCGCGCTCCGGCGGCGCTCCTCGATCCACTCCTCGAAGATCCGCCGTTCGACACGACGACGCGTCTCGGCGTCCAAAACGGCGTCGCCGACCGAGATCACTCTGACCAGCTGGTCGCCGGGCGCCGGCTTCCGCAGGTCGGCGAGCGGCACGGTCTCAATCACCAGCCCGGCGTCCCCGGACTCGGCCAGGGCGTAGAAGCCGTCTAGCGCCTCGGCGGAACCGTCCAGCTTGCCGGCCGCGCGGCCGGCCGCTTCGACGTCGGGGAAGGTCAGGCGGGCGATCCTGGCCATGGCGAACTCCTCGCGGTGTTCGGCGAAGTACGGCTCGACGCGCCCGGCCGTAACCCTCTCCCGCACCCGCGCGGCGGCCAGCTCCCCGGCCACCAGCTCCCGCAGGTCCACCTCCGTGAGGCAGCGCCGGTCCATCCACGCGCGCGTCTGCTCGGCGGTCAGCAGCCCACGGGCCCGGCGGAAGGCGTCCACCGCCTCCTGCAGCTCGCCGTCGGCGAGCTCGACCGGCGACCCAGCCAGCTCCACCTGGAGTAAGGCGGCGGTGACGATCCGGTCGGTCAACCGGGCCTCGTCCCACAGGAAGTCGAGCCAGGCCACGGCATCGGCCACCTTCACGCCCGCTCCGTCGATCCGCAGCAGGAGGAACTCGCTGGACCGGTGCACGCCCCGCAGCGGCCACGGCAGCGCCCGGTCCGGGCACCACGACAGCGAGATCGTTCCCTCTCCCTCCTGCTTGATCAGGAGGTCGTAGTGCAGGGCGTCGTCGTACTCCTCCCGCTGCCACAACAGCCGTAAGCGCGACTCGGGGTGGCGTTCGCGCAGCTCGCGCAGGCGTTCCTGAGCTTGCGGAGGCTCCAGGGCGGCCAGGTCGCGCAGCGTGTCGAGCGCATCGGACAGCATCGCCGCATCTCCTCTCTCACAGGGCGCCGCGCGGGGCCCGTACGACGCCCCGCGCGGTCGTGGTCGGTCAGTTGCCGCAGATGTCCGGGTCCATGGAGCAGGTGCCTACCTCCAGGTCTAGGACAGCGGTGCACAGCTCCGGCTTCTGCGCGCCGTTGACGAGGCGGAGGTCGCCTTCGTGCAGCTCTGCCCCTGCGGGCGCGATGTCGTCGATCGTGATCTTGGACATGGTGTTTCCTTTCTCCTTGTTGTGTTTCACGCGGATCTGACGGTCTGCCCGATCTCGTCTTTCACCTCGCCGTACAGCAGTAGGTCGCAGAGCGCCTCGCCGATCGGCAGGCCGGTGGCCCGCTCGATCCACAGCCACTGTCCGGTCGGGTTGATCTCGAGGAAGACGTAACGCCCGTCGGGGGTCAGGATCAGGTCGAGCGCCCCGTAGCGCAGGCCGAGGCGTTCGACGATCTCGACGCAGCGCCCGGCCACCTCGTCGGGGAGCCGGTGCACCTCGTGGCGGGTGCTGCCCAGGTCGTAGCGCCGCCAGTCGAACCGGGTGTGGTTGCTCTCCTGGGAATGGATCTCCGCGGCGAAGACCGCCCGGCCGACCACGGTCACCCGCAGCTCGACCTGTTTGCGTACGTACTCCTGAATGATGACGGGACCGAACCTGATCGCATCGGCATAGGCCACGTCGCGGGTGGACACCGGCTCCGACAGCCGGCCGACACCCTCCCCGTCCGGGCGGGCCAGTATGGCCGAGCCCAGGGTCTTGGTGATGATCCGGCCCTCGTGCCGGCGGTAAAAATCCAGGAACTCGTCCGGATCGTTGGTGATCAACGTGTCCGGCAGCTCGAACCCGAGCCGGCCGGCCAGCGCCAGCTGGGACGACTTGCGCTGGGCGAGCTTGACCCGCGTCCTGGGCGCCGGGACCATGCGGCAGTCGAGCTGCTCCCACAGATCGCCGGCGAACTCCGCGCACTCCTTCTCGATGTGGCCGCGCGCACCCTCGTCCGCGATCTCGGCGTGCGCGACCGGGGACTGGGGGCGGCGAAACCACAGGGCCGTCAGGCCGTCGAGATCGACGTCGGCGGTCGTGGTGCGCAACCGCCGGCGTACGCGGCCGTCGCGGCCGTAGGCCGCGTCCAGCACCGCGCGGACCGGATAGTCGGCCGGGTCGAAGACGACCGCTCGCGCGCCACGCTCGGCCAGCAGACCGGCGACGTGCTCCGCGTGCGGGTCGGCGTCGATGGTGAGGATGAGTACCTCGCCCGCCATCTTTCGTTCTCCTCACGTGAAGATGCGGGGCGCGCGGTGGCGCCCCGCATCGCTCCAACGATCAGAAGTCGGCGTCGCTCCAGGTCCTGCCGCTCTCCCAATCCATCACCCAGCTGGACGTCTCCCGCTTCAGGCCGCCGTTGACCAGGCGAAGGTCCCCCTCGTTCAGCTCCGGTCCGATGGCCGCGATGTCGTCGATGTCAATCTTGGGCACAGTGATTCCTTTCGAAGGTGATCACCCCGTTGGGCAACCGAGTGAGACGCTAGGGACCACCCCTTGGCGCGAACTTCTTGACGTCTTGAGTGCGACTCCCGTGTCCGGCCCAAGCGGCCCAAGTCCCGCTCAAGTCGCCTGCACGACACTCCCCGGGATCAGTCCGATCTTGCGGAGCTTGAGGAGTTCGAGGTGCGAAGGACATGGACGGCGCTGGCCGCTGCCCTTGCGCTGGTCGGTGGCCTGGCCACCGCACCCGCGCAGGCGGCGGCCGTTTCAGTGAAGGTCGGCAGGGTGACGGTCTCGCCCGCCCGGTACGCGGGCGCGTGCCCGGCCACCACGACGTTCTCGGCCAGGGTGGCGGTACGCGGCGCGAGCAGGGTGACCTACCGCTGGCTGCGCGGCGACGGCCACAAGGGGGCGGTCGTCACCGCCACGGTCAAGGCCGGGGCGGTGGTCGTACGCGATCGGCAGTCGTTCGCGAAGAGCACATCGGGCTGGCAGGCCCTGCAGGTGCTCAGCCCGCGCAAGACGACCTCGGCCAAGGCCCGGTTCACAGTGTCCTGCGCGGATGCCTCGCCCGTGGTGGTGACGGTGCACACGCCGGAGCCGCCGCGCGTGACCGCCTCGGTGACCACGCCCGCGCCGTACTCGGGGAGCTGCGGGCTGCCGGGCCACCGGGTGACGTTCGACGGGCGGATCAAGGCGTCCCGGACGCCGGCGTCGGTGGCCTACCGGTGGGTGGACAGCGACGGCGGTCCCGAGCCGGTCGAACGACTCTGGCTCACCTCTGCGGGCAAGGCGGTCAGCTCGTCGCGCACGTTCTTGACCAGTCACTCCGGCTACCACTGGCTGGAGATCCTGGACGACAAGGGCCACGTGACCGGCCGCTCGGACAAGTCCGCCTACCGCGTGACCTGCACCCGCCCCGAGCAGCGGCCGCTGGCGTCCGTCACCGACGCGCGTGTGACGCCCGTCCAGTACGAGGGCCCGTGCAACAAACCGCTGGACTTCGTCTTCCGCGCCGACCTCGCGGTCACCCAGCCGACCGAGGTCACCTACCAGTGGGAACGCAGCGACGGCACGAAGATCCCGGGCCAGGTCGTCCTGTCCAGGGACCTGACCACGACGCTGGAGCACACCTGGAAGGTGACGGACCTGGTCAACATCAGCCAAGGCTCGGCCCGGCTCCGCGTGCTCACCCCGAACGCGGTCGCCACAGACTCCGTCCCCTTCAGGATCATCTGCCGGATCTACGAGGCGGTGACCATCACCGGAACCGAGATCACTCCGGACAGCAACCCGACCCCCTGCCCGAGCCAGTCCAAACCGTTCACGATCCGCTCGCAAGTCGCCCCCAAACCGGCCACCAAGCTGCCGCTCACGATCAGCTACCGGTGGCGCTGGGCCGACGGCAGCATGACCTCGCCGTACACCTACACCTTCGCCCAGGCGGCGCCCGTGACCCTGGAACGGTGGTGGGACGAGTGGATCAGCAAGTCGGGCAGCGTCCGGCTGGAGGTCACCGCCAACGACAGGGTGTATGTCAGCCCGTCGGTGGCCTACGAGGTCATCTGCGACGGCAAGCCGCCCACGGGCACCTACCCGCGCGTGGTGTCGATCACCGAAGCGTCCATCACCCCGGCGGACTACCGCGGCAAGTGCCCGGTCACGCTGAAGGCTCAGGGCAAGGTCACGGTGTCCGCCCCGATGGACGCGCTCTTCACGCAATGGGTCTTCGACGGGAAGACGCAGCCCTTCCTCGGCAGCACCGACTTCCCCGCGAACGGGCCCCTGGCCAAGGTCGTCGAGCGCGAGTTCACGGTGGAGGAGTCGACGGGAAAGCCCGTCACGGCGTATATGGAGAGCAGGGTGCCCAACGTCATGTCCTCCGACAAGATGACATACACCGTCACCTGCACCTGAGAGGAGCCGACGGTGGCCCTTGAGTGGACCGCGCTGTCCCCCGCCGACATGCCGGCCATCGCCGATCTCGCGCGGCGGTGCGTGGCGCACGACGGCGGACTCCAGGCGACCGCGTCCCTGTCCTTCCTGGAGCGCAGGTACGCAGCGGGGACGGCGGTGGGCGCGTTCGCCGACGGCCGCCTGGTGGCCTGCGGGGCCGTGCGCCCCGTGGGCGACGCGTCGGCGGCGACCGGTCTGGTCGACCCGGGGCATCGGGGGCAGGGGCTGGGATCGGGCCTGCTGGACCGGCTGATCAAGGAGGCACGGCCGGACCGGCTGATCAAGGAGGCACGGCCGGTCCGGCTGATCGGGGAGCCGGGGCCGGTCCGGCTGGAGACCGAGTCGGTGACCCCGGAGGCCCACGCGCTGTTTCTCTCGCACGGGCTCCGGCAGACGTTCGCCGAGGACGTCTACCGCCGCGACCTGAGCCGACCGCTGCCGCCGGAGCCGGAGCTGGAGCTGGAGCTGGAGCTGGAGGTCCAGGAATGGTCGCGGGACACAGAAGGGGCCTTCTACGAGGCCTACTCCGCGTCCTTCGCCGACCGTCCCGGCTTCCCCGGCTGGTCGCGGGAGGAGTGGGTGGACTGGCTGGTCGACGACGAGTTCCTGCCCGAGTGCTCGCTGGTGGCGCGCGGACCTGGCGGAGCCGCCGGCTTCGTGGCGTGCGCGGAAGGGTTCTTGATCCAGGTCGGCGCCGTGCCCGCGTGGCGGCGGCGCGGGCTCGCGCGGGCGCTGGCGCTCGCCGCGCTCGGCCGCATGCGCGCACGCGGCATGACGGAGGTCTTCCTGGACGTCAACGTCAACAACCCAGCCTCGGCCGCTCTCTTCCGCGGCCTCGGATTCGAGGTGATCGCCCGCCGGGCCCGCTACGAACCGGTGGACTGACCCCGCGCGTCAGCGGACCTTCGGGACCGGCTGGGCGCGGCGGGCGGCCTCGGTCTGGAGCCGGCGCCTCAGCTGTTTGCCGTGGCGGAGAAAGGAACGGGTCCGCAGGCGGCGGTCCTCGGGCAGGCTCCAGTCGGGCAGCGCGCGCTCGATCGCGACGGTGAGCCGGTCGTCGCTCTGGGCGGTGGCGGTGCCGAGCAGCACGACGTTCTCCTGCCATCGCATGCCGGGATCGTGCCGGTGGAAGGTCAGGCAGACCGGCCCCGGCACGGCGGCCACACCAGCCGGCAGGTCCAGCTCGTACCCGATCGAGGTGGGCGAGAAGGCACGCGCGGGCACGGACACGGGCCGGCCGTCCGCCACCGTCGACACGATCGGCCGGCCGAGGTCGCGGGCCCGGCGGGCGTACGGGCGCCAGTCGGCGGGCGGCGCGGAGCGGCCGGGCAGGCGGGGGCCCGACGGCGCGGGGTCGGAGGCGGGGATCGTGGTGCCGGGCGGGCAGGTCCAGGTCAGCGGGTCGCGGGTCAGGTCGCCGCCGGGCCACCAGGTGATCCGCTCGGGGGTCACCTCGATGTAGATCCGCGCGAAGTACCAGGTCAAGCGCTTGATCAGGAACCACGGCAGCCCCGCGAAGGCGTCCGGGATCTTGACCTGGGAGTCGCGGACGTACCGCTCGGTGTTGGCCTGCAGGTCGGCGTCGCGGACCGTGGCGCGGCCCTGCACCAGCACCACCGGATCGCCCTCGAACAGCAGGGCGACGCGCGGATCGCGGCGCGCCCGCTCGGCTTTGTCGGGATAGGTCAGGCCGGTGCTGACGTCGATCGTGCCGCGGGGCCCGGTGTACGGAGTGACGGGCCAGGTGATGGGCCGCCCGTCGCGGGTGAGCGAGGTGTAGGCGCACACCACAGAACTCTGGAACGTCGTGGCGGGAATCGTGATCGTCATGACCGCACACGCTAATGAGGAGGTCTTGGGCGCCACTTGAGGCCGATCTTCCAGACTCCCCCAAGAGCGAGAAGCCACGATGCCGGCATCCCTCCAGAATGAGAAGGAGTACGACCATGCGCACCGCCGCACACCCGAACCTGCCGCAGATCACGCTGCCCGGCCAGGCCGCCGCCGCGCCGGGGCCGCTCGACATGACCAACATGTACCTGGCGCACTACGGCTTCCGCCGCGACCTCGGCCACCTGATCACCGCGATCGGCCGGGTCCGTCTCGGCGACCGGCGGCGCGTCACCGCCCTGCGCGAGCACCACGGGTGGGTGCTGTTCGTGCTGCACCACCACCACACCGCCGAGGACGAGACGGTCTGGCCGCGGCTGCGGGAGCGGGCGCCGGAGGCGATCGGCACGATCGACGCGTTGGAGGCCGAGCACGAGGCCTGCGATCACTGGCTCCGCGAGAGCACCGAGGCGTTCCAGGCGTTCGACGCCGGCCCGTCTGAGCAGGGGCGCGAACGGCTCATGGTCGCCCTGCGCGCGCTGGCCGACACCCTCGGGGCGCACCTGGCGCACGAGGAGACCGATGGGATCCCGCTGATGATGGCCCACATCACGCCGGAGGAGGACGCGGAAATGCACAAGACGCTCACGAAGCAGTACGGGCTCCGCAAGCTGATCATGCTGCTCGGCTGGATCACCTCCGACCTGCCGGCCGACGTCGAGGCCCACCTGCGCAAGACCTCGCCCAGGCCGCTGCTGCTGCTCAGCACCCTGGCCGGGGGCCGATACCGGCGGCGCATGTCCTACCTGTGGGGGTGAGCCAGCTCCCGCTCCACGCTCTCGGCGTGCTCGGCGTGCCGCCGCGCCGCCTCGGCGTCGCCCAGAGCCTCGGCCAGCTGCGCCAGCGACCGGCCGACCGGCCACATCAGCATGCTCAGTCCGGAGATCCCCATGCGGTCGGCGTACGGGGACGCCTCCTCGTACAGGTCGGCGCAGGCCTGCCGGTCGCCCAGCGCCGCCCAGATCTCGCAGCGGACGACCAGCCAGAACAAGTAGACGAACGTCCGTGGGATCGGCGATTGCCGCTCCCACGGCCCGAGCGCCTTACGCGCCTCCTCCAACCGGCCGCCGGCCACCAGGTAGTGGGCGTACCCGTCCAGGTTGAACTGGTCGAGCTGCTGGTGCGAGATGTCCAGCGGCGGCAGCGCCGTGTCCGCTGTCCCGCGGCGCAGGCGCATGAGCGCGATCTGGTACGTGGCGCCGGCCGTGGTCGACTCCGCACCCCACATCGAGGTCGCTCGCTGCTCGGCGTCGGTGGCCGCGAGCAGCGACTCGGCCGCCTCCAGGTCGCCGCGTTGGATGATGACGCCGAGCCGCAGCCAGTTCAGCATGATGCGCAGGTACGGCATGTGCGTACGTCCGATCAGCCGCTCCGCCTCGGCCAGCACGTCCAGAGCCTCCCGCACCCGGCACAGCTCCAGCAGCGTGCCGCCCTGGCAGGTGAGCCCGATCGTGCGCAGTTCGTCGTCGCCCGCCGCCAACCCGGCGCGGGCCATCTCCTCGCCCGCCTCCAGCCGCTGGTGCACCGAGTCCGGGTCGAGCAGCGCGTAGTAGCGGGCGAACAGCACCCGGCCGAGCAGCGTCGCGTCGTTCTCCTGGCGGGCCAGCCGCGCCGCCTCGGCGCTCCACCGGTCCCGCTCCACGGGATCCCGTCCCGGCTGGTAGTACGCCTGGAGCGCCAGGCAGGCCAGCACCCGGGCCCGGGCCGACGGCTCCAGCCCTTCGTCGGCGGCCAGCTCCATCAGGTCGGCCAGCAGATCGGCGTCGTAGTCGCCGTAGACCTTCCAGGGCTGCAGGACGCGGCCGCCGTACCCGGTCGCGGCCTCGATCCAGCGCCGCCGGTCGCCCTCCTGCTTGGCCAGGCGGCGGATCCGCGTCAGCTCGGCCTCCTGCCCCGCCGAGTCGCCCGCCCCGAACCTGGCCTCGGCCAGCGCGAACAGCAGATCCATCCGCTCGGCCGGGCCCAGCCCGGGGTCGTCCTCGGCCACGTGGTCGGCCCGCTCCAGCAGCTCGACGGCCACGTCGTACGCGCGCAGCCGTTTGGCCTCCTCGGCCGCCCGCCACGCCGCCCGCCAGGCACGCGCGGTGTGGCCGGCCGGAATCGCCTGGAACCAGTGGTGCGCGGCGGCAGCCAACCGGTCGGAGGCCGAGCCGCCGGTACGTGACTCGATCGCGGCGGCCACGGCGGCGTGCAGCCGGGCCCGCCGCAGCACCGGCACCACCTCGGTGAGCGCCTCCTGCACCAGCGCGTGCACGAACCGGAACCGGCCGGGCCGCCCCTCTCCGACCAGGGCGGCGGCCATGGCCGGCTCCAGCCGGTCCAGCGCCGCGTCCAGGTCGAGCCCGGCGGCCTCGGCCACGATCGTCACGTCGAACTCCCGCCCGGCCACCGCCGCCACCCGCAACAACTCGGCGGACGGCCCTGGCAGCCGGTTCACCCGGCCGAGCACGACGTCCCGCACGCCCAGCGGCAGCGTGCCGCGGCCCGGCGACCCGGCTTCCAGGTAACGCGTCAGCTCCGTGACGAAGAACGGATTGCCGTTCGTGCGGTCTCTGAGCGCCCGGACGTCAGTGCCCGCTGGGGTCAGCTCGCCCAGCTCGGAAGCCGAAAGGCCGGACAGCGGCAGCCGCACCGCCTGCCGGCGCGACAGCGCCTCGAACGCCTCGGCCAGCGCGCCCTCCGGCGGCGGCCAGTCGCGTGCCGTACCCACCACGACCAGCTTGCCGTCCAGCACGTACCCGGCCAGGTAGCTCAGCAGCCGCAGCGAGGACCGGTCCGCCCAGTGCAGGTCGTCCAGCACCACCAGCACCGGCCGCAGGCCCGCGGTCAGCGCCCGTGCCGCCGCCTCATAGGTACGAAACCTCGCGCCCTCGGGGTCGGTCCCGGTCGCGGAGCCCACTCCGGGCAGGTTCGCGCGCACGTCGGCGGGCAGCGGCGGCAACGCGTCGGCCAAGCGCTCCAGCACCGTCACCCATGGCCAGAACGCCGGCGCGCCCTCCGTCGCCGCACACCGCCCCACCGCAACCGTGAAACCCCGGGCACGGGCCCGGCTGACCAACGCCTCGGCCAGCCGCGTCTTGCCGATCCCCGGCTCCCCGGTGATCAGCGAGAACCCGGTGCGGCCCGCCGCCGCCGCTTCCAGCAGCCCGTCCAGCGCGGACAGCTCCTCCTCCCGGCCCGTGATCCCCCGCTCGACCACCCGCGGCTCGGGCGGGCGCGGCGGCCGGTGGGGGAACAGCGCGGGGGATTGGTGGAGAATGTCGCGTTCCAGCGCGCGCAACTCCTCGCCCGGGTCGATGCCGAGCTCCTCGGCCAGAATCCGGCGGACCGTGCGCAGCGTCTCCAGAGCCTCCCCTTGGCGGCCGCTCCGGTAGAGCGCCAGCGCGCGCAACGCCCACAGCCGTTCGCGCAGGGGGTGCTCGTGGGTCAGGGCCTCCAGCTCACCCAGCAACTCGCCGTGGCGGTCCTGCTGGATGACCGCGCTCACCCGCAGCTCGCGGGCCCGCTCCCGGGCCTCGGTGAGCCGCGCCCTGACAGCGGTCACATACTCCTGACCGTCCAGATCCTGGTACGGCTCACCGCGCCACAGCGCCAGCGCCTCGCCCGCCAACCGCTCCGCCTCGGCCGGCTCGGCCGCCTGCTCGGCCTGCCCGACCAGACGCAGGAACCGCGTCGAATCCACCTGCTCCGGCTCGATCGCCAGCGTGTAGCCCACCGGCCCGAACATCAGCAACCGGCTCTGCGCCCTGGCCCGGCGTCCGGGCTCCAGCAGGCGGCGCAGGTTGGACACGTACGAGTGCAGCGACGCCATCGCCTCGGCCGGCGCCTCCTCGCCCCACAGCCGGTCGATCAGCGCCGCCGGAGCCACCGGCCGGCCTTCCGCCAGCACCAGCACGCTCACCAGCGCCCGCAACTTCAGCGAGGTGATCTGACACGACCGCCCGTCGTCACCGACGACCTCCAGCGGGCCCAGCACACGGATGTCCACAGCGCTACCACCCTCATGAAATCGCCTGATCTTACGACAAGAGATAAGGTGAGCAGTCAGCCTGGTAAATGCGTGTCGCCTGGTCTTGGGGTAGCCGTCTCGTCCACGTCCCCTGGCGTCCTCGCACAGCAAAAGGCCCCTGACCCGGTCAGACAGGTCAGAGGCCCAATAGGTGGCGGTGGTGGTGGGATTTGAACCCACGGATGAGTTGCCCCATCACACGCTTTCGAGGCGTGCGCCCTCGGCCACTAGGCGACACCACCGTCGACGAGCTTACCGGATCCGCCGAGTGCCGAAGAACTCCTTTAGTACCGCAGCGCACTCCTCGCCCAGCACACCCATGACGACCTCGGGGCGGTGGTTGAGCCTGCGGTCGCGGACCACGTCCCACAGTGACCCCACGGCCCCGGCCTTCTCGTCGACGGCCCCGTACACGATGCGGTCGACCCTGGCCAGCACCGCGGCCCCCGCGCACATCGTGCACGGCTCCAGCGTGACCACGAGCGTGCAGCCGCTCAGCCGCCACCCCCCGAGCGACCGGGCGGCCTGCTGGAGCGCCAGAACCTCCGCGTGCGCGGTCGGATCGGCGGAAGACTCACGGGAGTTGCCGGCGGACGCGAGCACCTCGCCCCCCGGGCCGAGCACGACCGCGCCGACGGGGACCTCGCCCCGGGCGCCGGCCGCGGCGGCCTCGGACAGGGCCAGGCGCATCGCGTCGGCGTGGTTCACCGCAACCGGTCGAGCTCGTCGGCGAAGGACAGCCGCTCGGCGATCACCGAGAGGATGTCGGCCGGCAGCACGCCTTCTTCCATGGACAGCTCCAGCAGCTCTTCCGAGCCCACGCCCAGGTCGCTGAGCAGGTCGAAGTCGCCGGACGGCTTGACGCCCAGCCCGTTGCCGTCCTTGTCGGGCGCCACCCCGGCGAACTCCGCGAACAGCTCGCCGAGTCTGTCCGACATGATGGCGTGCGCGTCGGAGAGGAACACCCGCGGCTCGTCATCACCGCGGTAGCGGACGATGGCGAACCACTCGTCCTCCACCTCGACGCAGAGCAGGGCGAGTTCGTCGCCGGACAGGCCGAGGGCCTCGGTCACCGCGTCGCCGAAGTCGTCGACGATCTCGGCGTCACCGAGATCGACCTCGGCGCCGCTCCAACCGCCGGAGATCTTGACGAAGGCCGCAGAGAAGGTGTTGGACGCCATGTCCGTGCTCCAGGGGTCAGCCGAAGACCGATTCGATGGCCCGCTCGAACGGCTCGGAGAAGCCGAGTCGCGCGGCGATGCTGGAGAGTACGTCTTCCGGGAGGAGTTCGATGTCGCCGGAGAGTATGCCCAGCTCCATCTCGTCGAGTCCCAGGTCCGCGAAGATGGACAGATCGCCGGCCGGAAGCACCGTGTCCTCGTCCTGGAGGATCTCGTCGAGCTCCTCTTCGTCGGGGATCGGCACGTCGAGGTAGTCGAGGACCTGCTCGGCCAGCGGGAAGTCCCAGGAGGCGGCGATGTCGGACAGGAAGACATCGACGCGATCACCCAGGACGCGCAGCGCCACGAAGAACTCGTCGCCCACGGCGACCAGGCCGATCGTGCCGCTCTCGCTCGGCTGCTGGCGCAGCGCCTTGATCAGCCCATGCAGATCGGACGTCAGCGCGACCGGCAGCAGGCCGGCGTCCCAGCACTCGTCCTCGCGATAGACCACGATGGCGAAGTCGAGCGCATCTTCTTCTGTCATCGTCCACCCCACGACGTGGTCACTACGGGATCCAATCGTTCCAGACCCGGCCACCCCCCGTGGGCTGCTCCGACCAAATTGTGATCAAAACCCATGACGCGACGTGCCGGTTCGTTGCACACAAGATAGCGTTGTCCCTTATGGAAACCCTCGTCGTCGACCATCCTCTCGTAGCGCACAAGCTCACCACGCTGCGCGATGTCCGGACGGACTCGCCGACGTTCCGCCGGCTCGCGGACGAGCTGGTGACGCTGCTGGCGTACGAGGCGACGCGCGATGTGCGGGTCGTGGACGTGAGCGTGCAGACGCCGGTCGCCGAGGCCCATGGGGTGCGGCTGGCCAAGCCCTATCCGCTGGTCGTGCCGATCCTGCGGGCGGGTCTCGGCATGCTCGACGGCATGACCAGGCTGCTGCCCACGGCCGAGGTCGGTTTCCTGGGCATGATCCGCAATGAGTCGACGCTGCAGGCCGAGACCTACGCCACCCGGCTGCCCGATGACCTGTCCGGGCGCCAGTGCTACGTGGTCGACCCCATGCTGGCCACCGGCGGCACGCTGGCCGCGGCCGTGCGGTTCCTGTTCGACCGCGGGGCGGTGGACGTCACGGCGATCTGCCTGCTCGCGGCGCCCGAAGGGCTGGCGTACATGGACAAGGTGTTCGCCAACTCCGGCAAGCCGATCCGCGTCGTGACCGCCGCCCTCGACGAGCGGCTGAACGAGAACGGTTACATCGTTCCAGGTCTGGGTGACGCCGGAGATCGTTTGTACGGGGTGGTCTGACTCGTCACGCTGCGCACTCACTTCGTTACATACTGTTGTCTCGTGGGTATGAGGTGAGAGGAAGGCAACTTCCGCATGCGCGTGGGGGGAGCAGCGATGAGCGTTTTTCCGGCTACCGAGGTGTTGTCGTGAGCGACCACACCGAGGCGGAGCCAAGTCCGTACGCGGACGTGGAGACGGCACTCCGCGAGGAGTTCGCCGGCATCCACTCCGCGATCACCGTAACGCGCTGCGTCGAAGCGGCGCACTACGGCGCGCTGGAGGTCACGGGCTACGCCCATCCGAGTCTCGTCGAGCGGATCGCGCGCAAGCACCTTCACGTCCTGGCTCTCGTGGCCAGCGAACGCGGCTAAGCAAGATCAAAACTATCCCGTCAAGTTACCTTTACCCCGGCATTGGGGTGGGTAATGTAGAGAGCGGGTGGAGTAGGTAAGTGGTACGGAGGCGACAGTGCAGGTCAAAAAGGTCCTCACATACGGTGGTATGGCTTTTGTGGCGTACTACCTGTTCGCGCGACCAACCGATGCCGCGGACGCGGTCAGAGGAGTGTTCGACAACGTGATCAACGCGGCCGACTCACTGGCCCAATTTGTGAACAACCTCGCATGAGACTTGTGACCCACGGGGACTCTGCTCCGGCGTCGGTCAACCGCTACCTTCTCCCCCACGAACAACAGGTCATCATGGTACGGCGTCACCCAGCCGTGCTGCTTCGCCCGGTCGCCGAAGTCTTCGGCGGCCTCATCATCGCCGGGTTGCTCAGCAAGATTTTCGGCGGCGAGGGGAGCAGCACGGCCCTCGTCGTCGTCTGGTGGCTCTGGCTTCTGCTCTTGATCCGCTTTGTTTGGAAAGTCGCGGAGTGGTCGGTCGACTACTTTGTGGTTACCTCAAAGCGGATGTTGCTCACCACAGGCCTCATCACGCGCAAAGTCGCGATGATGCCATTGGGCAAGGTCACCGACATGAGCTTCCAAAGATCTCTCCTTGGGCGCATGCTCGGTTACGGTGAGTTCATCCTTGAATCCGCTGGTCAGGATCAGGCACTGTCAACAGTCGAGTACATTCCGTATCCGGAGACTCTGTACCTCGAAGTGTGCCAGATGCTTTTCCCCAGCAAGGACGACAGCGACGATTAATCCTGCCGTGGGGAATTCTTCACGTGGGGATACCCGATTGCGCCACTTCATGCAATCATTGCGGAGTGTTGACCCTTCCCCGCCTTGAGAGATGAGATGCCGAGTCAGGGA
This sequence comes from Nonomuraea sp. NPDC048901, assembly GCF_040649695.1. Lineage (NCBI taxonomy): Bacteria > Bacillati > Actinomycetota > Actinomycetes > Streptosporangiales > Streptosporangiaceae > Nonomuraea > Nonomuraea sp. NPDC048901. The sequence goes on from NZ_JBEZFW010000001.1 coordinate 95,076, forward strand.
ACCATCGGTGACCGCGTCCGAGGACTGCGGCTAAACAGGCGGATGTCACAGGCCCAACTGGCCGGACCCGACCTGTCTGACAGTTATGTCTCGCTCATCGAGTCGGGCAAGCGGACTCCGACTCCGGTTGTAGCAAGACTCCTGGCCGAGCGCCTGGGGTGCACCACCGAGTTCCTCCTGCATGGGATCGAGCCTCGGCAGCGCATCGATACCGAGCTCGGTCTGCGCCACGCTGAGCTGGAGCTACAGCATGGCGACCCCGTCCTCGCGGCCGACCGCTTCACGGAGATCGTGAAGGCGGCCGACGAGGAGAACGCACTGCTGACCGCGCACGCCCGCCTCGGCAGGGCCCGTGCCCTCGAAGCGCAAGGACGGCTCGGCCAGGCGGTCGAGGCGTTCGAGCGGCTGCGCAGGGAGGCGGCGGCCCATCCTGAGCGGCTGGCCGACCTGCCGCTCACCGTCGCGCTGAGCCGCTGCTACCAGCGGGCGGGCGACCGCCTGAGGGCCCGCGACCTGGCCGCGCACGCGCTGGAGCAGGCGGAGCGGCTGGCCGTCACGCAAGGCGAGATCGCCATCGACCTGGCCGCCGCGCTGGTAGAGGTGCGCAGCGGACGCGAGGGCGACTCTCCCGAGCTCGGATTCGTGCGGCGGGTGCTCGACGCCAGCGGCGTGCCTGAGATTGTGGACCGTTCCGCTGAGATCCACGCCCTCTGGCAGGCCAGTGTGGCCGCGGCCGGTGGCGAGGACTCCGCACTGGCCGTACGCCTGGCCGACGACGCGATCATGGCGGGCCGGCCGACCAGGCTCACGCTGCAGCTGGCCCGCGTGGCCATGCACTGGGCCAGGCTCGACTCCGCGCCGATCGCCGAAGCCGACCGGTGGGCCGAAGCGGCGACTCGCGTGTTCGCGAGCACCGCGGGCAGCACGCAGGAGCACGGCGAGAGCCTCATCGCGCACGCCAGGGTCAAGCTGCGGGCGCGCGACGCCGTGCGAGCGGGCGAGCTGGCCACCTCGGCGCTCGACCTGGTGCACGACGCCCCGGGCACGGCACCGGCCGAGGCCCACCTCGTGCTCGCCACCGTCGCGCTCGCCCTGGACGCCGACGCGTCGAGGTCTCTCGGCGAGGCTCGGCAGCTGCTCGAGACGCTCAACCGTCCGGTGTTCGGCTCCGACAGGCAGGCCGCACGCTGCTGGCGAGAGCTGGGCGACCTCTACGGCAGCTCCGGGGACAAGGCCCAGCAGACCAGCGCCTATCGCAGGGCGTTGGAGGCCGCCGGAGTCCATTCCGCACTGGCAGGGGTGAAGATCGACGTTTCAGTGAACCGCTAGCCCTCCGGGAGCTCCAGATTTGGTTTTTGAGTCTGGAATAATTAGGGTCTACCAGTCATTGACTCATGGGATGACTGGCACCCCGGAGGAGGCGGACTGTGAGTCTGCGTACGGCTCAGCGAGCTTCGCTCGTCGACCAGGTGATCGATCAGCTCAAGGAGCAGATCACCTCAGGGTTGTGGCAGATGAACGGCAAGATCCCAACTGAGACGGTGCTCGCGGAGCAGCTCGGAGTGGGACGCAACACCGTTCGCGAGGCCGTACGCGCGCTTACACACGCCGGGCTGCTGGAGTGCCGCCAGGGTGACGGGACCTATGTCCGCGCCACCAGCGAGCTCTCCGGCGCCATGCTGAGGCGTCTGCGCCAGGCAGAGCAGCTGGAGATCCTCGAGGTGCGCCGCGCACTGGAGGTCGAATCTGCTCGCCTGGCCGCCACCAGGCGCACCGACGAGGACATCCTGCGCATCGAGGCCGCCCTGGCCGAGCGCGACCGCGCCTGGGAGCTGGACGATCCGGACGCCTTCGTCGAGGCCGACCTGGCCTTCCACATGTCCGTGGCGCATGCCACGCACAACCTCGTGCTGATCGACCTCTATGAGGACTTCTCGGCGGCGCTACGGGCCAGCATCACGGCCGCGGGCACGTCGCTGAACAAGAGCTACATCCCGCACGACGCCATCGCGCGCGCCATCTCCTCGGGCGACGCCACCGCCGCCGAGCGCGCCGGGCATGCCTGCATGGAGCACATTCTCATCGCGCTCACCGAGGGCGCATGACCCGCAAGGGTCACCCGAGGCGCAGCGACATCACCAAGTAGCGGAAGCTGGGCTGCCCGTCGCCAGGAACATCCTGGATCAGGGCGGCCCTCGTCGGTGACTCCATGTTGAGACGGGCCAGGTCGGTCTCTATGCCGGTCAGGCCGTCGAGGAGGAACTGCGACTGGAAGGCGATCTGGATGTCGTCGCCGCGCAGCTCGCACTCGACCACCTCGGAGCCGCGGCCGATGTCGCCGCCGCCGGCCTGGATGCGTACGTGGCCCTGGCTGAACGACAGCCGGATCGCGGTGTTGCGCTCGGCCACCAGCGCCACCCGCTTGATGGCGTTGACGAACGCCGTCACCGGCACGTCGGCCCTGATCGACCAGTCGGCGGTCAGCCTGGCGCGGTAGTCGATGAACTGCTCGTCGAGCAGGCGGACCGTGGTGCTGCGGCCGACGCTCTCGAAGCCCGCCACACCGTCGCCCAGCGCCACCGCCACCTCACCGCCGCGCAGCGTCTTGGCCACGTCGACCAGCACACGCGCGGGCACCATGGCCGACACCGCGACGTCGGGCGTGGCCGGGCGCCAGGTGAGGTCGCGGGCCGCGATGCGGTAGCGGTCGGTGGCCGCCATCGTGACCGACTCGCCCTCGATGTCGACCCTGATGCCGGTGAGCATCGGCAGCGTGTCGTCGCGGCTGGAGGCGGGCGCGACCTGGCCCACGGCCGAGGCGAAGACGCCGCCGCCGATGGCGCCGATGCTCGGCGGCATCGTGGGCATGGTCGGGAAGTCTTCGACAGGCATCGTGATCAGGCCGAACTCGGCGCTGCCACAGGTCAGGACCGCCTCCTGGCCCTCGGTGACGATCTCGACATCGTCGGCGGGCAGGCTGCGGCTGATCTCCGCGAGCAGGCGGCCGGGGATGAGCACCTGGCCCTGCTCGGCCACGTCGGCGTCGATCCTGGCCTGGGCCGAGACGTCGTAGTCGAACGCGGACAGGCTCAGCTCCTCGTCGGCGCCCAGCAGCAGGCCCGAGAGCACGGGCACCACAGGGCGGCTGGGCAGCACCCTGGCGGCCCACGCCACCGCGTCTGCCAGAACATCGCGGTTTACCCGGATTTTCACCTGACCCACCCTTTCGTGTTGCTGCCTCCTATGAAAGGTAGCCGGTGCCACCGACAATGCGACTATCTGCTGTTGAGGTAGGCGAGCACCGCCAGGACCCGGCGATTGTCGTCGTCAGAAGGCGCCAGACCCAGCTTGGCGAAGATGCCGGCCGTGTGCTTGGCCACCGCGCTCTCGCTGAGGTAGAGCCGCTGAGAGATGGCGGCGTTGGAGCGCCCTTCGGCCATCGCCTCCAGCACCTCCCGCTCACGTGGCGTGAGGGCGGCCAGCGGCTCGTTCCTGGCGTTGCTGGCCAGCAGCTTGGCGATCACGTCGGGGTCCATCGCGGTGCCGCCCTGGGCGACCCGGCGTACGGCGTCGATGAACTGCTCGGCGTTGAACACCCGGTCCTTGAGCAGGTAGCCGATCGCGCCGGACCCGTCGGCGAGCAGCTCACGCGCGTACAGCTGCTCGACGTGCTGCGACAGCACCAGGATCGGCAGGCCGGGCACCTGCTGACGGGCTGCCAGCGCGGCCTGCAGGCCCTCGTCGGTGAAGGTGGGCGGCAGCCGTACGTCCACGATCGAGACGTCGGGGCGCAGCTCGATCAGCCCCTTGAGCAGCTCGGGCCCGCTCTCCACGGCGGCCACGACCGTGAAGCCGTGCGCCTGGAGCAGGTGGACCAGGCCGTCTCTGAGCAGGTAGAGGTCTTCGGCGACGAGAACACGGTTCATCTGCTGAACCATAGACGGCGCGGCGTCGCCTCCGCCCACCAGCGATCCCTGTTGTGGCAGGCCGGGAGCAGAGTGGCCGTCAGGTACATGGCGCAGCCGAGCGCGATCATGAACAGGATGACCGGCCACTGCCACGGCTCTGGCATGTACAACGCGAGGAACCAGGCCTTCTCCGGGATGCCGAAGACCTTGAAGATGCCCGCCACGATGCCCTGGGGGAACAGCGGGCACCAGGAGGTCAGCCAGAGCGTGACCACCAGGGCGGCCTTCCAGCGCGGCAGCTTGGGCAGGCTGCCCGCCCAGTGATTCGGCAGGACCTTGGGCATGCTCATGGTCACCGTGGTCGGTCCCCCGGGCGGGCTGTGCACCGCGAGCACCCCGTCGAAGGCCGCCAGCCGCCGCTCTATGCCCATGAGGCCGCTGCCCTTGCCGGGGTCGGCGCCGCCCATGCCGTCGTCGATCACGGAGATCCGCAGGTCGGAGCCGTTGCCGCTGACGTCGACGGTGGCCGTGGCGGCCCCGCCGTGCCTGGCGGCGTTGGACAGCAGCTCGCTGACCGCGAAGTAGGCGGCGGCCTCCACCGGCGGCTCCGGGCGGTGCGGCAGATCGACGTCCACGTTCACCCGGAGCGGGCTGTCGATGGCCAGGGCGCGCACGGCGTCGGCGAGCCCGCGCTCGGCCAGCACCGGCGGGTGGATGCCGCGGATGACCGTACGCAGCTCGGTAAGCGTCTCCGAGGACGCCTCCTTGGCCTTGGACAGCAGCGCCTTGGCCGCGGCCGGGTCGGTGTCGACGAGCTGCTCGACCGCGCCGAGCGTCATGCCGATCGCCACCAGCCGCGCCTGCGTGCCGTCATGCAGGTCGCGCTCGATCCTGCGCATCTCCGCGGACTGGGTGTCGGCCGCCAGGTTGCGTACCCGCTGGAGGTGGTTGACCTGCCCCGCCAGGCGGCTGGCCGCCGTCGCGGACAGCACCAGCTCGCACCACATGCCGTAGACGCGCAGCCCGCGGTCGGGCAGCAGTAGGAGCAGGGGCAGCAGGCCCAGCTTGACCACCGGGTCCAGGACCAGCCAGACGCAGTCACGCCAGGTCGCCGGGTCGGAGACCAGCCACTTCCACCTGTCGTTCCAGGCCGGCACCCGCGGCGACTTGTACAGCGTGCGGTGCGAGCGGTACATCCCGTCGGCCTGCCGCTGCGGGGGCGGCGGCTTGGGCAGGTACGGCGAGTCGATCCGGACTCCCAACCACTCCCCGACCAGCCGTCTCCTGCGCTCCGCCACCTGCCTGGCCAGCCGCACCTGCAGCGGGAAGAGGGGGACCACGCCGAGGCCGAAGGTCAGGACGAGCAGGCAGAAGGAGACGACGGCGGTGGGCACCTCGACGAGGATCAGCGCCAGCAACGCCGCGACCTGGACGTACCTTCTCAGCATGCTCCCAGTGTGCGCGATCCACGGCATCGCGCATATTGCAGCTAGATACACCTTCGCCGGGTACCCAGCCCGATTCTCCGCGAGAGCCGGAATTCCTAGCGTCTAAGGCATGAAAGTCATCGAGGTCAGGAACCTCCACAAGCGGTACCCGAACCACGTGGCGGTGGATGACGTGTCGTTCGAGGTGTCGGATGGCGAGATCTTCGGCATCCTCGGCCCGAACGGCGCCGGCAAGACCACGACCGTCGAGTGCGTCGCGGGGTTGCGCACTCCCGATCGTGGCACCGTACGCGTGACCGGGATCGACCCTCAGCAGGACAGGGACGCGTTGCGGCGCGTCCTCGGCGCGCAGCTGCAGAGTGCCGCGCTGCCCGACAAGCTCAAGGTGTGGGAGGCGCTGGATCTCTACGCCTCCTTCTATCCGGACCCGGCCGACTGGTCCGAGCTGATCGAGCGCGTCGGGCTCGGCGGCAAGCGGGAAGAGCGCTTCGGCGAGCTCTCCGGTGGCCAGCGGCAGCGCCTGTCCATCGCGCTGGCGTTGGTGGGCCGGCCACGGGTCGCGGTGCTCGACGAGCTCACCACCGGCCTCGACCCGCAGGCCCGCAGGGACACCTGGCAGCTGGTCGAGCAGGTACGCGACTCCGGCGTGACGGTCGTGCTCGTCACCCACTTCATGGAGGAGGCCGAGCGGCTCTGCGACCGCGTCGCGCTCATCGACGAGGGCCGGGTCGTCGCCACCGACACACCCGCGGGGTTGATCGCCCAGGTGGGCGGGGCGCAGCGGCTGCGGTTCCGGCCGACCGCGCCCTTCTCCGACGACCTCCTGCTGGCCCTGCCCGAGGTGAGCGAGGTCGCCAGGAGCGGCGAGCAGGTCGTGGTGACGGGCACCGGCGACCTCGCCACCTCCGTCATGCTGACGCTCGCCCGGCATGAGGTCGTCCCCGCCGACCTGCGCATCGAGCAGGCCACGCTCGACGACGCGTTCCTCGCACTGACCGGAAGGAAACTGTCATGAAGAAGATCCTCCTCGTCGAGACCAAGCTGCATCTGCGGCAGTGGCCCACGATGGTCTTCACCATCGGCCTGCCGCTCGCCCTGCTGCTGGCGCTCGGCAGCATTCCCGACCTGTCCGCGCCCGATCCGGCGATGGGCGGCCAGCGGTTCATCGACACCCAACTGCCGGCCCAGATGACCTTGCTCGCGGTGCTGACGCTCGCCTGCACGGTGCTGCCGGCCGTCCTGGTCACCTATCGCGAGCAGGGGGTGCTCAGGCGGATGTCGACGACGCCCGTTCCGCCGGGGCGGCTCCTGGCCGCCCAGCTCATCATCAACCTGGCCATCGGCACCGTGTCCGTCGTCCTCCTGGTGGTGGTCGGGAACCTGGTGCGCGGCGTCGCGATACCCAAGCAGCTCCCCGGTTTCACGCTGGTGTTCCTGCTCGGCTCGGCCGCGCTGCTGGCTCTGGGGCTGGTGATCGCCTCGGTCGCGCCGTCGGGGAAGTCGGCGCCGGGGATCGGGTCGGTGGTGATGTTCCCGCTGATGTTCGTGGCGGGCATGTGGATTCCGCGTGAGGTCATGCCGGACGCGCTGCGGGTGGTGAGCGACTATTCGGTGGCGGGGCCGTTCGCCCAGGCGTTGCGCGACACCTGGGCGGGCCACGCGCCGCAGCCGCTGCACCTCGTCGTCATGGCGGCCGGGCTGCTGGTCTTCGGCGGGATCGCGATCCGGTTGTTCCGCTGGGAGTAGCGCTGATCCGGTTGCTTTCGCCGGGAGTGGCGCTAGGACCAGACGGGGCGGGCGCCCGTGACGTTCAGCATCACCGAGTAGAGCGAGGACGAGGACGCGATGAAGAGCCTGTTGCGCTTGAGGCCGCCGAACACCAGGTTGGCGACATCGTCGGGCAGGCGGAGCCGGCCGATCAGCGTCCCGTCGGGGTCGTGGCAGAGCACCGCCTTGCCCGCCGCCGCCCACACCCGGCCCGTATCGTCCAGCCGCATCCCGTCGAAGCGGTCGTCGTCGCCTCCCTGCGCGAAGACCTTGCCGCCCGAGAGCGTGCCGTTGTCGTGCACGTCGAGCACGCGTATGTGCCTGCGGCGGGTGTCGGCGATGTACAGACGGGACTCGTCCAGCGAGAAGGCCAGCCCGTTGGGCCGGTCGAAGTCGTCGGCCACCCGGGTCACCTCGCCCGTCACCGGATCGACGCGGTAGACATGGCAACCGTCGATCTCCGGCTCGGCCCGAAAGCCCTCGTAGTCGCTGTCGATGCCATAGGCGGGGTCGGTGAACCAGATGGAGCCGTCAGAGCGGACCACCGCGTCGTTCGGGCTGTTGAGCCGCTTGCCCTGCCACCGGTCGGCGATCACGGTGATGGAGCCGTCGGCCTCGGTGCGGGTGACCCGCCGCTGACCCTGCTCGCACGAGATCAGGCGGCCCTGGCGGTCGAGCGTGTTGCCGTTGACGTAGCCGGCGGGCTGCCGGAACGGGCCCACGGCGCCGGTCATCTCGTCCCAGCGCAGCATCCGGTCGTTGGGGATGTCGCTCCAGACCAGGAACCGGCCCGCCGGGAAATAGACGGGCCCCTCGGCCCAGCGGGTGCCGAAGTAGATCCGCTCGACCAGGTCGTCACCACCGACCACGGCGAAGCGCTCATCCAGCACTTCGAGCTCCGTGGGGATGTGGCCATATGGTGTTTGGTGGAATGGCTGCATAGTCGAATAGCATACTGTCATGGACGAGATCGACAAGATGCTGATCGGCCTGCTTCAAGAAGACGCCACGCGGTCGTACGCGGTTCTCGGCAAGGCGGTCGGCCTGTCGAGTGGGGCGGCGCACGAGCGGGTGCGCAAGCTGCGCGAACGTGGGGTGATCAAGCGCACCACGATCGAGGTGGATCCGGCCGCGCTCGGGCGCGAGGTCGTGGCGTATGTGCTGGTCGACGGCGGCGCCTGGATGGGGGACTCCGCCGCGCGGCTGGCGGCCATCGCACCGGTCGAGGAGGCCCACGTCATCGCCGGTCCCGCCTCGGTGCTGCTCAAGGTCCGTACGGCCGACACGAGGGAGTTACAGCAGGTGCTGCGGCAGGTGTTCGATGTGGACGGCGTGACCGGGACCCAGACGGTCGTCGTGCTGGAGACGTTCTTCGAGCGGCCCGTACACGTGGAATAGGGTGCTCGGGTGGCGATTTTTGCGCAGATCAGTGATACCCACATCGGTGGCTCCGACGAGAGCGTCGAGCGCACGCGGCAGGTCATGGAGCATCTGCGTACCCTGCGCCTCGACGCCGTCCTGGTCACGGGTGACATCGCCGACCACGCGTTGCCGGAGGAATACACGATCGCGAAGGAGCTGCTCCGCGACGAGCGGCCGTTGGCCATCTGTCCGGGCAACCATGACGCGGTGCCGGAGTTCGAGAAGCTGCTCGGCCCGGCCAACCAGGCGCTCAGGCTCGACGACCTGACCATCGCCCTGGCCGATTCGAGCGTGCCCGGCCACGACCACGGCTACCTGGCCGACGAGACGCTGGCCTGGCTCGACGAGGTGCTGTCGGAGCGGCCCGACGTCCCGGCGTTCGTGGGGATGCACCATCCGCCGATTGAGCTGGGCATCCCGTACGTCGACCAGATCCGGCTGCGCGAGCCGGAACGGCTGGCGGACCTGCTGTCACGGCACCCGCACGTGGCCGGGGTGCTGACCGGCCACGCGCACACCGCCGTGTCGGCCCGGTTCGCCGGACTGCCGCTCGTCGTCGCACCCGGCGTCATCTCCACCTGCCTGACCAGTGTGGAGACCGAGGCCGAGATCCCGGTCACGTACGACCTGCCGCCCGCGTACGCGCTGCACATCTTCGACGGCCGCCAGCTGGTCACCCACTTCCGGCCGGTATTCCTCAAGTATTCTTGAGGTTATGACCAAGGTGGCGTGGAACTCCAAGGAGCTGACGGTCGGCCAGCTCGCCGAGCGCAGCGGCGTGGCCGTGTCGGCGCTGCACTTCTACGAGGCCAAGGGGCTCATCGGAAGCCGCCGTACCGCGGGCAACCAGCGGCGCTACACCCGTGACACGCTGCGCCGGGTCGCGTTCGTCCGGCTGTCGCAGCGGCTGGGCATCCCGCTGCGGACCATCAAGGACGCCCTGAGCGAACTGCCCGAGGAGCGCACGCCCACCCGTGACGACTGGGCGCGGCTGTCGGCGGCCTGGCGCAGCGAGCTCGACGACCGGATCGAGCAGTTGCAGCGGCTCCGCGATGACCTCACGGAGTGCATCGGGTGCGGGTGCCTGTCGCTCGACCGGTGCGCGCTGGCCAACCCGCACGACCGGCTGGGCAACGAAGGGCCCGGGGCGAGGCGCATCGACACCCGGCTCACCCCGTCCAAGGACGGCTGCTCGGCCCCACAGGCCGCGTGCTAGGCGATCTTTCACGGCGGTCCGTCACGCGGCCGTCTCGGTCCCTGTGACAGTCCGTCGTGGTTGGGGTCCTTTTGACGGGATAGCCCCTTCGGGGAGGAAGAAGACGGTCCGTCGCGCCCAGAAAACGGTCGTGGACCGATCAGTGCTTGGTCGGTGGGACGATCAGGGTCGGCCGGTGGGCGTGGTGCAGCACGTGGTTGGAGACGCTGCCCAGGAGCACGGAGCGTACGCCGGCAAGTCCTCGCGACCCCGTGACCACCAGCGACGCGTCGACCTCGTCCGCGACGTCGACGATCGTCCGCCAGATCGACTCGTTGTCGGCCACCGCCCGATACGTCACATCCGCGAGCCCGGCCGCGATCGCCAGCTCGGCCCCCTCCTTGGCGTACTGCTCAGCCTGGACCCGCCATTCCTCACTGGAGTCGGCGAGGACCGCGGCACCGGCCAGCGGATACCTCTTGAGCTGCACGAGCAGCGGCTCCCACACGGTCACGATGAGCGTGGGCTCGGCGGCCAGGTGCTTGGCCGCGAACTCGATGGCGGCGCGCGAGTCGGCTGAGCCGTCGTAGGCGACGAGAATGGTCATGGCGTGCTTCCCTTCAGTTGAAGCTCACTCTCTCGTTGCAGCACTGGGACGATCAGCCGGGATTCCGGGAGCCGCTGTCTGTTGTGTCACACCGGAAGTTGTGTCGCAGCTGAAGGACCGGCGAGGATCGGTCTTCGTGACACTCCCCCGCGTGCCCCGCCTCGACATCGACGGCGTTCTGCGCGAGCTCGACGTACCGCTCGTCTATGAAGGCCCGTGCCCCGGCGGCCAGGTCGGCGCCGCGTACGTGCGCTGGCCCGACGGCCGCCGGTCGGTGCTCAGCCGCGGACCCGATGTCGGCGCGCTGCTGGAGGTGGCCCGCGCGGGGGGCGTCCCTGCGCCGCGCTACGAGCTGGTGCGCCCGCCGGTTGTGGTGCAGGAGCTGCTGCCGGGCTCTCCCCCGCTCGAGCCCTCCCGGGTCACGATCGAGTCGATGCTCGACGTCAACCGGCGCTGCCGCGGCCTGCTGGCCGGCCGTACGGACCTGCCCGGATTCTCGCTCTTCCTGCGCGCCGACGGGCCGGGCTTCTGCCTGCACGAGCCGCTGCGGACGTACGACAGCCGCACGCGGCGGCTGCTCGACCAGGTCGAGGAGATCGGCGCCGCCCTCCCAGAGCGGCTGGACGGCCCCGACCTCGTCCACACCGACTTCCATCCCGAGAACGTGCTGGTCGACGCCTCGGGCACGGTCACCGGAGTGATCGACTGGGACGGCGCCACACGGGGTGACGCGGACTTCGATCTCTTCACACTGCGCTTCGACCTCACGCACCGGGCCCCGGAGCTCGCTCGGCTGCTCGACGGGATGGTGTCCGAGGAGGCGGCGCCGGCCTGCTGGGCGCACATGAGCCTGCGCATGGTCGACTGGGCGATCCGGCACTTCACCGCCACCGAGGTCACCGTCTGGCTCGACATCGCCGAACGACTCCGGCCGCTCTGATCTCCGCCCGACGCACGTCAACGGCGCCCGCCAGGACGACATGTCGGTCAGCAGTGCCGTCCTGACCGGAAACGCTTCGGGTCGCTCGGTCCAAGTAGAGGTGTAGGGCGAGCGACGAAGGGAGCGAGGCCTGTGCGCCTCAACGAGGACCCCGAGGCCTTTGAGGCCTTTTATCGCCGCCATGTCGATGGCGTCATGCGGTTCGTCGTACGCCGGGTGAGCGATGCTCACCTGGCCGCCGACCTGACTGCCGACATCTTCCTGGCGGTCTTGGACTCCGGGCACACCTACCGCCCCGGCCGAGGCAGCGAGACCGGTTGGTTGTACGGCGTGGCGCGCAACGTCGTGTCCGCCCAGTATCGACGCACGGCCCGCGAGGCGAAAGCGACCAGCCGCGTCGCGGGCCGGCGACTGATGGACGACCACGACCTCGACCGCATGGAGGAGCGGATCGACGCCGAGCGCCAGACGCGGCGCGCGCTGGCGGCCATGCGCGACCTGCCCGAGGGCGAGCGGGCCGTGCTTGAGCTCGTGGCGATCGATCAGCTCACCGTCAAGGAGGCCGCCGTGGCCTTGGGCATCAACGGGGTGACCGCCCGAGTCCGCCTGCACCGGGCCAGACGCGCCCTGGAAGACGTCGCTTCGCCGTCGGCTGTGTACGTGGAGGGACAGGCATGAACAACTTCGAGGAGCGTCTGCTCACCGCACTCAAGGACGACATCGCCGGCAGGAGGGCGGACCCGGTCGTCCAGCCACCGGCGCGACGCCGAAGGACCGGGCGTGTCGTAGGACTGGCCACCGCGGTGGCGGGGGTCACGGCGGCCACCGTGGTGGCCATGAACGTGTACGGCGGAGCCGCCACCCCGGCCTTCGCCGTGACCAGGAACGCGGACGGATCAGTCGAGGTGCGGATCAGCGAGTTTCGTGACCCCGGTGAGCTGACGGCCAAGCTGGCCGCGGCGGGGGTGACGGCGGTGGTCGACTACCTGCCGGCGGACCAGACCTGCAAGAAGCCCCGAGGCGGGCACGGGGCCGGCGACGGGCGGGCCAAGAACAGCTTCCTGATCAGGACGGTCGGCACGGGGATGGCGTTCCTGATCGGCAAGGGGCAGGCGGGCTCCGGCCAGACGCTGGTCCTGGCGGTCTCGGTCGACCAGGCGGACAAGCCGCCTACCGCGATCTCATTGGAGGTGGTCAAGGGGGCGGTGGCCCCCTGCGAGGCGACCGCGCTGAACCTTCCGCCGACCACTGACTCGACCGGCGACGGCCCGTCCACCAGTGAGAAGACGGACGACTCCCCCGGCACTACTGAGAAGAAGGACAGCACCGTCAGCGGAGGCTGATAACCGCCCGGGGCGTCAGCCTCCGCAGAAGGCGGCTGCGGGCCGCCGTCGAGCTACGGCGGCGGCCCGCAGCGCGCGGACCACATCGCCGACCCACTGCGGGCCGTCACGCCTCGGATTCGATGCCCAGTGACCGGACGAGCTGGGCCAGTTCTTCTTGGAAGAGCTTGTCGGGACTGATCGTCTGGGTACGCAGGTGTCCATAGATCTCCAGTGACACCAGGCCGTGCAGGTGGCCCCAGATGCGCAGCGCGAGTGCCACGCCGGCCGGCGGCAAGGTGGGGAATGCCGGGCGGACCTTGCCGAGAAGCCCGCCGTCGAAGTCGGACCATTGGAAGTCACTGTGCGCGTAAAGGTGTTGGGCGTGCGGCCAGGCGGCGTCCGCCAGGGCGGCGATGCCCGTACAGACCCGGTGCGCGGCGTCCGGTGCGGCGCCGCCCTCGGGAGCTTGATAGCCGGGCACGGGGTCGCCATAGATGAGGCGAAATCCCTCGGGATTGGCCAGAGCCCAGTCCCGAAAGGCGCGCGCCCATGTCTGGATCCGAGTGGCCGGACGCGCGGCCGGGGCCTTGGCCCATGCGGCGTCCACGGCGTCGGCCAGCGCGGTGTAGACCTCGTTGATCAGCTTCGTGACCAGATCGTCGCGGGTTGCGAAGTAGCCGTAGATCGCATTGGCGGTCATGCCCATCTCACGGGCGATGGCCCGCAGTGTGATCGCGTCGGGTCCGCCCGAGGCCATCAGCCTGAGCGCGACCTGCTGAATCTCCGCCGTCGTCTCGACCCGCAGCCGTTCGCGGCGTCCTCCCGTACTTCCCACAGCGGCCACTCTACAGCGTCACCAGACTGCTTGCCGTATAAAAACTTCACGCCGTATAGTCTCGTCACGTCTGACAGCGAAGCACGCGTCTGACAGCGAACACATAGGGAGACCCATGCACATCGGCATCATCGGAGCCACGGGCGGCATCGGAAGCCGCGTCGTCACCGAAGCCCTCCACCGGGGGCATCACGTCACAGCGTTCAGCCGCGACGCCACCCGGATCAGCGAAGAGCGCGAGAACATCGTCTGGAAGAGCGTCGACGTCCTCGATGCCGGAAGCGTCGCCGCGGTCCTGCCCGGGCTGGACGTCCTGATCAGCGGATTCCAGCCTGGCAACGCCGCCGACGACTTCGCCGACACCGTGTCGCGGTCGATCGCCGATCCCACGGTCTACGCCACCGCCGCCCGAGCGCTGCTCAAGGCGCTGGAGAGTCACCCCCGGACCCGGCTGATCGTGATCGGCGGCGCCGGCAGCCTGGAGATCGAGCCTGGCCTCGTACGAGCCGACTCCGACGAACTCCTGCACGAGAGCCTCGATCAGATTGGGCTGCCGAGGGAGTACGCCGCCGCCGTACGCGGGCATCGGGACGCCCTGAACGTCCTGCGCACGTCCAACCGGCTCTGGACCTACTTCAGCCCGGCCGAGGACATCGCCCCCGGCCAGCGCACCGGCCGCTTCCGGATCGGTGGCGACCAACCGATCCTCGACGCCGACGGACGCAGCCGAATCTCCTCGGAGGACGCCGCCGTCGCCCTCGTCGACGAGGCGGAACTGCCGCGCTTCGTCCAGCGACGCTTCACCATCGGCTATTGAACCGGCCAGCCCCACCTTTCATGCTCACGGAATCGCGGAACCTCGGTTCCTCAGATGGTTCGTCACACAACCGTCTCAATCCCTATGACGGTCCGTGGCGGTCCCCATCGAATTAGAGGGATACCCCCTCCGGGGGTGAGGAAGAAGCAGGCCCGTGGTGGCCGGAGTCCCTACGGAGGGACCGCCTCCGGGGGTGAGGCAGGAGCCGACCTGTCGTGGCCGGGAATCCCTTTGGATACCCCTTCGGAAGACAACGCTCTGCGGTGCCGGACCGGTGAGAAGATCGAGGGTGCTCCGAATAGCAAACGCAGTACTCGAAAGATTACCGGGCCCGCTGCACGCCCTTGCGCTGAAGCACCGTGAGCTGCTGAAGTTCGCGGTGGTGGGTGGGACAGCGTTCTTAGTGGACAACACGATGTTCTATGGGCTGAAGCTCACCATTTTGGAACCGAAGCCGGTGACCGCGAAGATCATCGCGGTGCTCGTGGCGACGATCGTGTCCTACGTGTTGAACCGCGAATGGTCGTTCCGGACCAGGGGCGGCCGCGAGCGCCGTCACGAGGCGGCGCTGTTCTTCCTGGTCAGCGGCGTCGGTCTCGTGCTCAGCTCCGCGCCGCTTTGGATCTCCCGGTACGTGTTTCACCTGGAGACCCCGGATGTGAGCCTGGTGACCCAGGAGATCGCCGACTTCATGAGCGCGCAGATCATCGGCACGCTGATCGCCATGGTCTTCCGCTTCTGGGCGTTCCGGAAGTGGGTCTTCCCCGACGAGAAGGCCCAGTCCGGCAGCATGCGACTGGCTCCCACCCCCGATCCCACGGACGAGGCGGCATGACCGCCCTGCAAAGCCCGAGGCTAGTGCTGGGCCATGTCGACGAAGCGGCTGTAGTGGCCCTGGAAGGCCACCGTGACGGTCGCCGTGGGGCCGTTTCGGTGCTTGGCCACTATCAGGTCGGCCTCGCCTGCCCGCGGCGACTCCCGTTCGTACGCGTCTTCGCGGTGCAGCAGGATGACCATGTCGGCGTCCTGCTCGATGCTGTTGTGGACGGAGATCCCGTTGGCGACGAAGTTGTGGGTTCCCAGCACCGTGGCGTCATAGACCGGCTGCTCTCCTAGGCTCTCGATCGAAACGACCTCGTCCCAGAAGACGTCGTTCGTCGCCAGCATCTCCATCTGGGCGTCATCCAGAATCGCCGCCACCCGACCCAGACGCTCCCGGCTGGGTGCGTGCTTCCACAAGGCGCTGCCGCAGAATTGGGTCCCCAGCGCGTTCGAGAACGCCCGATGGGTCATGCTCTTCTGTGTCAGCACGTCACGAACACGGTCCCAGATCTCACGGGGAACCGTGTCGAGGTTGGTCTTGCTCTTGGCTGCCCGCAGCGCTGGAAGGCAGCGAGCGGCATGCTTTGCTCGTTCGCCGACCACGCCCACCTCCTCCAGGAACCGGAGCTGGTTCTCCGCGCCGTAGATGTGCAATTGATACCCCGGCCGGTAGTCGCCCTTCCGGGTTGTTTTGATGCGAGTCATCACGTTGAACCGGAGCAGCAACCGCGCGACGTCGTCGATCAGTCGCCGACTCGTCGAGGCATAGTAGATCCGCGACTGGCCGAGCTTTTCGTCCCACCAGATGCATCCGTCTGTCGCCCACAGGTGACGCAGGAACAGGGCGATCTGCTTCTTCGGCAGAGAGAAGACTTCCTGGGGAACGAACTTGTCGTGACTGCGAAGGCCGAACAGACCCAGGCCGTCGAGCCAGGCGGCGATGGGGTTGCGCTTGCCGTGCGTGAGCCGATAAGGGGCAGGTAGCCGCAGCGTGGTGACCCGCGCGGCGGCATAGTCGTCCCGGACCGCATTCACTCCAAAATGCGTGGCGGCCATCGTCACAGCTTCCAGGCAAGTCTCGTCCGTACTTGCGTACCGAATCGGCTGGTTCCTGACGAACGAACCATCTCCGATCATGTGCCCGAGGAGGATGACCTCCTCCTCGGGCCACTCCTGAAGATCTTGAGGGGCGGGAACGTGGCGCGGAACGGCAAGGCGAGTGCCCGGTCCGATCTCCCCCAGAGGTCGCCAGCCGTCGTAGGTCATGAAGGGGTGATTGGCCGTCGCCTCGATCTCGCGGCCCGACGTCAGGCGCAGCCTGAAGGCCTCCTTGGTTCCGCTGGGAAAGACATGCGTCATGGTGCGCGGCACGAGCCGCAACTTCTCATCCAGCGACCACACGGGGATGTCGCGTGCGCCAGACTCCAGAAGCTCCCCCAGCGACACCTCCGCGCCCGTGTCGGCCCGAAGGATGCGGGTGTCTGCCGTCAGGCAGCCGGACTCGCGCAGGTCGCTGACCGCGGGCCGCTTGTCCGTGCGCTGCTCGGGGCCTCGGTTGAGCTGGGAGATCGCGATGACCGGCACCTCCAGCTCCTTGGCCAGCAGCTTGATCGCACGGGAGATCTCCGAGACCTCGTTCTGGCGGCTCTCGGTCTTCTTCGGCGAGCTCATCAGCTGGAGATAGTCGATCACCACGAAGCGCAGGTCGTTGCGCTGCTTCAGGCGCCGGCACTTGGCCCGGATCTCCATCATCGACATGTTGGGCGAGTCGTCGATGAACAGCGGCGCCTCGGCCACCTCGCTCATCCGCCGGGCCAGCCTGGTCCAGTCGTCGTCGCCCATGCTGCCCGAGCGCATGGCGTGCAGCGCCACCCGCGCCTCGGCCGACAACAGACGCATCGTGATCTCGTTACGCGACATTTCCAGCGAGAAGATGACGGTGGTCATCCCATGCTTGATCGCCGCGGAGCGGGCGAAATCTAGACCTAGGGTGCTTTTTCCGATGGCCGGGCGGGCGGCGACGACGATCATCTGGCCCGGGTGCAGGCCGTTGGTGAGCTGGTCGAGGTCCTGGAAGCCGGTCGGCACGCCGACCATCTGGCCGCTGCGGCTACCGATGGCCTCCAGCTCGTCGAGGGCGCCCGGCATGATGTCGGCCAGCGGCGCGTAGTCCTCGGACGTGCGTCGCTCGGTGACCTTGTAGATCTCCGCCTGCGCGCGGTCGACCAGGTCGTCGACCTCTTCGTTCTGGCCGCCGTAGCCGAAGGAGACGATGCGCGTGCCGGCCTCGATGAGGCGGCGGAGGATGGCCTGCTCGCGGACGATCTTCGCGTAGTAGCCGGCGTTGGCCGCGGTGGGGACGACGGCCGTCAGCGTGTGGAGGTAGGCGGCACCCCCGACGCGGGCCATCTCGCCGCGCTTCTGCAGGTCGTCGAAGACCGTGACGGCGTCGGCGGGCTCGCCTCGGCCGTAGAGGTCGGTGATGACGTCATAGATCATCTGGTGGGCGGGCCGGTAGAAGTCGTCGGAGCGGATGAGCTCCACCACATCGGCGATCGCGTCCTTGGACAGCAGCATGCCGCCCAGAACCGACTGCTCCGCCTCGATGTTGCTAGGCGGCGTACGTTCGAACCCCGGGCCTGCGCCGCCCTCTTCGTCAATGCTCACCGCGCCCCCTCAACACCTTGCAGGCGGTCGCACCACCCCCACTTGTAGTCGACCGGTGTGACAGTTTCGCGGGTTCGCGGTGAGACGGCAACGCGGCCTGTGGACAACCCTGTGGTCAAGCTGTGCACTATTCGGCTCAGGGTGTGAAACAACTGTGGACGGAGCTGTGGATAACTCTGTCCACAATCCACAGCACCCCACTTGACCTGCGAAAACTTTGTCCACCGGCTGTGGAGGAAAGAAAGTTGGCCCGACACGCCGGGTAATGGCCATAATGGGTAAATGCCCATTACGTCGCAGGACAGGGAGATTCTGCGCCTGGCCGTGCCCGCGTTCGGCGCGCTGGTCGCCGAACCGCTCTTCCTGCTCGCCGACTATGCCATCGTGGGGCACGGGCTGGGCACCACCGCCCTGGGTGCCCTCGGCGTCGCCGGCACGATCCTGGCCACGGTGGTGAACCTCTGTGTCTTCCTCGCGTACGGCACGACGGCGTCCGTGGCCCGCCAGACCGGTGCGGGCCATCATGCCAGGGCGATGCGCAGCGGCGTGGACGGCATCTGGCTCGCGCTGGCCATCGGCGCCGCTCTCATCGCGGTCTGCTGGCCGCTCGCCCCGACGATCGTCGGGCTGTTCGGGGCGGTCCTGGAGCAGGCCGGGCAGGCTACGACGTACCTGCGCATCTCGCTGCTCGGCGCGCCCGGCATGCTGGTCGTGCTGGCCGGGACGGGCGTGCTGCGCGGCCTGCAGGACACGGTCACGCCGCTGGCCGTCGCGGTGGGCTCGTTCGCGCTCAACGCGGGGCTGAACGCGTGGTTCGTGCTCGGACTGCGCTGGGGCATCGCGGGCTCGGCCTGGGGCACCGTGCTGGCTCAGACGCTGGGTGCGGCCGTCTACCTCGTCGTGGTGGCCAGGGGCGCGCTGCGGCTCGGCATATCGCTCACGCCTCACCTGGCGGGCGTCAAGCAGGCGGGTACGGCCGGCTTCGCGCTGCTCATCAGGACCCTCTGCCTGCGCGTCGTGCTGATCGCGGCGACCGTGGTGGCCACCAGGATGGGCCAGGCCCAGCTGGCCGCGTACGCCATCGCCACCCAGGTCTGGACCCTGCTGGCCTTCGCCCTGGACGCCATCGCCATAGCCGGCCAGGCCATCACCGGCCGTACGCTCGGCGCCGGCGACGTGGCCGCCACCAGGGCCGCGACCCGGCGCATGGTGCGATGGGGTCTCTGGTCGGGGTTCGCGCTCGGCGTGCTCGTCGTCGCGGCCAGGCCGCTGCTGCCCGGCCTGTTCGACGCCGATCCACAGGTGACCGAGCAGCTGCTGGCCGTGCTCTGGCCGGTGGCGCTGTTCCAGCCGGTGTGTGGCGTGGTGTTCGTGCTCGACGGGGTACTGATCGGCGCGGGTGACCAGCGCTACCTCGCGTGGGCGGCCCTGTGGACGACGCTCGCGTACCTGCCGTGTGCCTTTCTCGCCTCGGGATTCGGCATCGTCGCACTCTGGTGCGCGCTCGGGGTGTGGATGATCGCACGTTTGATCACGCTGGGACAGCGGGCGCTCGGTACGGCATGGCTGGTGACCGGGGCGTAATCGTCCCGTGCTTGCTGTTACGCGTGTGGTGCGGCACTGTGGGCGGGTTCCCTGAGCGGGGTGTGCCTTTGTCGACAATCCTCCGGCGGCTGCCGCCCGACGCGGCGACCGGGTTACGCACAGGCGCGCGCCACAGCCTCGCTGAGCTATACCGGCCCGCCGATCTGGTCGTGCTCGGGCTCGGTGTGATGATCGGCGCGGGCATCTTCAGCATCGCCGGGCAGCAGGCCGCGACCATGGCCGGCCCCGGAGTGATCCTTTCGTTCATGATCGCTGGGATCGCCTGCCTGCTGGCCTGCCTGTGTTACGCCGAGCTGTCGTCCACGATGCCGACCTCGGGCAGCGCCTACACCTTCACCTACGTAATCTTCGGCGAGGTATGGGCGTGGATCATCGGCTGGGCGCTGATCCTGGAGCTGGAGCTGGCCGTCGCCGTGGTGGCCAGGGCCTGGGCGCTGATCACCGTCCGGGCGATCACCGGGTTCGGGGTGCGCCTGCCGTACCAGAACGTGGTCGAGGACGTGTTCGTCCTGTTCATCCTGGTGGTGCTGACGAGCGTCGTGGCGCTCAACGCGCGGGTCGGGCTGCGGGCACTGTGGGTGATGGTGGCGGCCAAGCTGCTGGCCATCGGGGCGGTCATCGTCGTCGGGGCGCGGTACGTCAAAGTGGCCAACTTCGGCGACCTCTACACCGAACCGAAGCCCCTGACCACCCCGGCGGCGACCGTGCTCGACATCATCGTGGGGCAGAGTCACGCGTTCGGCTGGTTCGGGGTGTTCGCGGCGGCGTCGGCCATCGCGTTCGCGTACATCGGCTTCGACGTCGTCGCCACCGCCGCCGAGGAGACCGTGAACGCCTCCAGGGCCATCCCCAAGGGCATGATCCGCAGCCTGGTGATCGCCACGGTCATCTACCTCGCGGTGGCCGTCGTCATGGTCGGCATGATCCCCTACACCGGCATCTCCCCCGACTCGCCGCTGTCCAGCGCGTTCCGCGTGGTGGGCGTCGACTGGATGGCGCATGTCATTGACATCGGCGCGGTGCTCGGGCTGACCACGGTCATCCTGGTGCTGATCGTGGGGCAGACGCGCGTACTGTTCTCGATCGCCCGCGACGGCCTGATACCGCGCCGTCTGGCCACGATCAGCCGCAAATATCACACCCCCACGCGGGTCACGCTGCTCATCGGAGTGATCGCGATCCTGCTGGCCGAGCTCGTGCCGGTGTTCACGCTGCAGCAGCTGGTGGTGATCGGGACGCTGTTCGCGTTCATGTTCGTCGCGGCGGGCGTGATCGTCATGCGGCGCCGGATGCCGCACCTCGACCGCGGCTTCCGCGTCCCGCTCTCGCCGCTGCTGCCCGCGCTGTCCCTGGTGGCGACGCTCTGGCTGATGGTGAATCTGCAGGTGCTCACCTGGGCGTGGTTCGCCCTGTGGATGGCTTTCGGGCTGCTTGTCTACCTTGTGTACGGTCGGCGCCACAGCCTGCTGGCCCAGCCTGAGCTGCCTCCCCTGAACCATGCCAGAGGGCGCCATCGGCGTTAAGCCCGGGTGGTTTGTCACGACCGTCTCAATCTCTGTGACGGTCTGTGGTGGCTGGTGTCCTTCGGGAGGGATACTCCCTCCGGGGGACGAATGAAATCGGTCCGTCGTGGCTGAGGTCCCCAGGAAGGGACCCCCTCCGGGGGAGCGGGAGGAAGACGGTCCGTCGTGGCGGGGCCCCTAGAAAGGGGCACCTCCTCGGGAGGCGGACGAAAACGGGTCGTCGTGGTTGAGGCTCCGAGGAAGGGCTCCGGGGGCGGACAGAACGGTCCGCCGTGGCTGAGGTCCTTAGAAGGGAGCCCCTTCGGGAGAAGCGGTCCGTTGTGGTCGGGGTCCCAGGAAGGGACCCCCTTCGGGGAGCGGATACTCGCCCGACGTTCGTGGACGCCGCGTTAGAGCCGCCCGGAGTCCAGCACGGCTCGCAGGAAGTCTCTCGTACGGGCGTGCTCCGGATCGGTGAGGATCATCTCCGGTGGGCCCTTCTCCAGCATGACCCCGCCGTCCAGGAAGCACACCGTGTCGGAGATGTCGCGGCAGAAGCCCATCTCGTGCGTCGCCAGGATCATCGTCATGCCCGAGTCCTTGAGCTCCCTGACGACCTGGAGCACCTCCACGACCAGCACCGGGTCGAGCGCCGAGGTGACCTCGTCGAGCAGCATCAGCCGTGGCTTGGTGGCCAGCGCGCGGACGATGGCCACCCGCTGCTGCTGGCCGCCGGAGAGCTGGTCGGGGTAGGAGCGGGCCTTGTCCGCCAGCCCGAACCTGGCCAGCAGCTCGCCCGCCTGCTCCTCCGCCTCGGCCTTGGCCACCCCGTGCACCCGCCGGGGCGCGAGTGTGATGTTGTCGAGCACCGTCATGTGCGGGAACAGGTTGAACGCCTGGAACACGATGCCGAGCCGCCTGCGTACGTCGTCGACGTTCGCCCGAGGGTCGGTGATCTCCTGCCCGTCGAGGTGGATGGCGCCGTCGTCGATGGTCTCCAGCAGGTTGACGCAGCGCAGCAGCGTGGACTTGCCCGACCCTGACGCGCCGATCAGGCTGACCACCTCGTGCGGGCGTACCTCCAGGTCGATGCCGCGCAGGACGCTGTGGCCGCGGAAGTTCTTCCACACCCCGTCGATGGTCAGCAGGCTCATCCGCGCCTCCTTCGCGTACGGGCGGCCAGGTGGTCGGTGAAGCGGGCCATCGGGATCGTGAGCAGGATGAACAGCAGCGACGCCACCAGGTAAGGCGTGTAGTTGAACTTGCTGGCCGCGATGATCTGCGCCTGCCTCAGCGCCTCCAGCGGCCCGATGGTGGCCACCAGCGCCGTGTCCTTCTGCAGGGAGATGAAGTCGTTGAGCAGCGGCGGGACGACCCGGCGAGTGGCCTGCGGGAGCACGACGAAGCGCATCGCCTTGGCGTGGCTCAGGCCGAGCGAGCGGGCCGCCGCCACCTGGCTGGGATGGACCGATTCGATGCCCGCCCGGAACACCTCGGCCACGTACGCCCCGTACGAGAGCGTCAGGCCGATGATGCCGAGCGTGGCCAGATCCGTCGGAATGCCCTGCAGCCTGAGCGCGGGCAGCCCGAAGCCGACCAGGTAGATGACCAGGATCGTCGGCACGCCGCGGAAGATGTCGGTGTAGAGCGTGGCCAGCGCCCGGATCGGGAAGAAGGCGGGCGCCGTGACAGTGCGGGCCAGGGCCACCAGCACTCCGACGAGCAGGATCAGCGGCTCCGCGATCAGGAAGATCTTGATGTTGAGCAGGAACCCGGTCAGGACGTCCGGCAGCGCCTTGACGAACCACTCCGGGTTGAAGAACGACTCCCGCACCCGCGGCCAGCCGGGCGAATGGGTGACCACCACCACGGCCAGGACGAGGAAGACGATCGTCGAGGCGCCGGCGATGGACGTCGAGCGTCGGGCCCGCGACCTGCGGACCCGCTCGCGTTCGAGCTGCCGCTCGCTCTTGACCCAGCCCACAGCGCTCTCACTCGCTGAAGGCTCGCTCACGGAAGGCTCGCTCACTTCAGCTCGGGCGCGCCCGCGGCCGCGCTGAGCCACTGCTGCTCGATCTTGGTCAGCTCGCCCTTGGACTTCAGCGCGTCGACGGCCTTGTCGACGCACGGCTTGAGCGCGCTGCCCTTCTCCATGACCAGGCCGAACTCCTCGGGCGTGCCGCCGGTCGAGCTGAACTGGCCGACGATCTTCGACTTCTCGACCTGCGCGGCCGTCACGTAGAAGGCCGTGGGCAGGTCTACGACGATGGCGTCGACCTGCTTGTTCTTCAGCGCGTTGATGGCGTCGATCTGGTCGGTGTAGACGTTGGGCTCGGCACCGGGCTTGATGACCTCCTTGACCGCGTTGAGGGAGGTCGTGCCGACCTGCACGCCTATCTTGGCGTCCTTGAGCTCGGCCAGGCTCTTCGCGCCGGCGAACTTGCCGTCCCCCATGGCCACGACGGCCTGCTTGACCGTGTAGTAGCCGTGGCTGAAGTCGACCGCCTTGGCCCGGTCCGGGGTGATCGAGACCTCGTTGATGTCGAAGTCGAACTGCTTGGCACCCGGTGCGAAGGCCGAGTCGAACTTGACCGTGCTCCACTGCACCTCGGTGCGGTCGAAGCCGAGCTCGCCCGCCACGGCGAACGCGACCGCGCTCTCGAAGCCCTGGCCGTTGCTCGGGTCGTCGTCCTTGAACCACGGCTCGAAGGCGGGCTTGTCGGTGGCGATCGTCAGTTTGCCGGCGTTGACGAGCTTGAGCTGGTCCTTGGTGCACGCGGTGGACGCCGTGGGACTGACCGGGCCGGCGCTCGGCGGGGTGTCGGCGGGGGCGCAGGCGACGGCCGCCGCCGCGAGCACGCCAAGGGCCAGCAGCATCGAGGGTCGGGCCATGGCTGGGGGCCTCCAGGGAAGGGGCGCGGGAAGAACGAGCAAATCCTACGCTGCGGGACAGTGCACTATGTCCCCCACCTGCACCCATACGGCCCTAGAGACAGCGCTGCCCCCTCTCGCGGGCGAGAGGGGGCAGCGGCGGAGCTGAGAGTCGTCAGCCGGCGACGACCTCGACGTCGACCGACGCCGAGACCTCGGGGTGCAGCTTGACGCTGACCTTGTGCGAGCCGACGCTCTTGATCGGGTTGACGATCTCGATGCGGCGGCGGTCGAGGATGGGACCGCCGGCGGCCTTGACGGCCTCGGCGACGTCACCCGTGGTGATCGACCCGAACAGGCGGCCGGAGTCGCCCGCGCGGGTGACCAGGCGGACGCGAAGGGCGCCGAGCTGGCCGGCGACCTCCTTGGCCGTGCCCAGGTCGCGGATCTCGCGAGCGTCACGAGCCTTCTTGATGGACTCGATCTGCTTCTCGGCGCCACGCGTCCAGCGCATGGCGTAGCCGCGCGGGATGAGGAAGTTACGGCCGTAGCCGTCCTTGACCTCGACGATGTCGCCAGGGGTGCCGAGGCCGGAGACCTCGTTGGTGAGGATGAGCTTCATATCGACAGTCCTCCTTTAGCGCGCGGTGCTCGTGTAAGGCAGCAGGGCCACCTCACGGGCGTTCTTGATCGCGGTCGCCACGTCACGCTGGTGCTGGGTGCAGTTGCCCGTCACCCGGCGGGCCCGGATCTTGCCGCGGTCGGAGATGAACTTCCGCAGCAGAGCCGTGTCCTTGTAGTCGACGTAGGAGATCTTGTCGTGGCAGAACAGGCAAACCTTCTTCTTGGGCTTGCGCAGTGCCGGCTTTGCCATCGTGGTGCTCCTTTCAGAGCCCCGCCGTCAAGCGGGAATGGACTCGGGCTGGTGAACTGGAATTAGAAAGGCGGTTCGTCGCTGAAGTCGTTGCCGCCGCCGCCGAAGCCGCCGGAGCCGCCCTGCTGACCGCCGCCCTGGTAGCCGCCACCGCCACCGCCGCCGCCGAAACCGCCGCCGCCCTGGGGCGGGGCGGGCGACGCGGAGGCCCACGGGTCGTCGGCCGGGCTGCCACCGAAGCCGCCGCCACCGCCGCCACCCTGACGGGTGGTGCGGTTGACCTTGGCCGTGGCGTTACGCAGAGACGGGCCGACCTCGTCGACCTCGACCTCGTAGACCGTGCGCTTCTCGCCTTCCTTGGTCTCGTAAGACCGCTGCTTGAGCCGCCCCTGCACGATGACCCGCATGCCGCGCTGGAGGCTCTCGGCGGCGTTCTCCGCCGCCTGCCGCCACACGTTGCAGGTCAGGAAGAGGCTTTCGCCGTCTTTCCACTCGTTGGTCTGGCGGTCCATGAACCGCGGAGTGGACGCGATGCGGAATCGAGCCACGGCTTGACCCGTGGGGGTGAAGCGCAGCTCCGGATCGTCGACAAGATTGCCGACGATGGTGATTACGGTGTCGCCTGCTGCCATGGCTTGCGCTCGCCTTCCTGCACGCCTTCGCTTTGGTTACGGCTCAGAGTACGGCTGCCGCCCGACAAAAAGCCGGGCAACGGCTGCTTAGTGCACGTCGGGGCGGAGAACCTTGGTGCGCAGGATGCCCTCGTTGAGGTTCATCTGCCGGTCGAGCTCCTTGACCGTCGCGGGCTCCGCGGACAGGTCGATGACGGCGTAGATGCCTTCCGACTTCTTGTCGATGTCGTAGGCGAGACGGCGACGGCCCCAGACGTCGACCTTCTCCACAGTGCCGCCGTCGTTGCGGACGACGGTGAGGAACTGGTCGAGGGACGGCGCCACAGTGCGCTCATCGAGCGAAGGGTCCAGAATGACCATTACTTCGTAACGACGCATGCGGGACTCCAACCTCCTCTGGACTTTTGCGGTCACGACACTCTGCCGTGACAGGAGGACGCTGACGTCAGGACCCGGACACCCCTTTCGGCGTCTCAGGCTGATGGATCACCCATCACAACGCAGCTTGACCAGGTTACCAGCCGCTCGCGGATGGGAAGGACCTGTAGGAAACCCATGGGGGTGACATTAGTGCCGCACATCCTGCAACCTCCGGAGACCCAGCGGTTCAGACTCACGCTCAACAGCGACGGGGCGCCGCACCCGATCGAGAACGTCCTGGCCGTCGCCACGCTCGTGTGCGGGCTGGTGGCCTTCATCTCGACGTTCTTCGTCGCCGCCCACCCGATCTCCGCGTGGTTCGGCACGCTCGGATTCGGGATGGGGCTCTACTCGCAGTACGTCTCGGTGACCACGCCCCAGCGCTCGCTGAACATCATCGGCCTGGTGGCGTCGTTCGTCGGCGTCGCGCTCGGCATCGCGCACGGCGGATTCCTGCCCTGAGCGGCTGATGCCATGCGAAACGGTCCCGGCATGGCCGGGACCGTTCGCCTGAGGTCATTTACCAATATGCAGATCCACGCCGAGCAGCACCAGGAACCACAGGAAGACCGCGAGGAGCGCCTCGGCGATGTTCCGGAGGATCCCCGGGGTGATGTAGTGGTAGACCCAGGCCACATAGATGCCGATAAGAACCCAAATTAAGAAGATCAGTGAGCGCCAGCGCCAGCGCGTCATATCGTTCTCCTCGCGTAGGGGGCGCCTGGCGACTTCCCTGAGCCCTCTGCTCCAAACGGATAAGCTCGTGACATGGTGCGCATCGGAGCTCACGTAGGTCAGGACGACCCAGCCGCCCACGCGGCCGCGATCGGGGCCGAGGTGGTGCAGTTCTTCCTGGGCGATCCACAGGGCTACAAGAAGCCCGTGCTGCCGGCCGAGCCGGTCGAGGGCGTCGACATCTACATCCACGCGCCCTACCTGATCAACGTCGCCACCACCAACAATCGCATCAGGATCCCCAGCCGCAAGCTGCTCGCCCAGCACCTGGAGGCGGCGGCCGGGCTCGGCGCCAAGGGCCTGATCGTGCACGGCGGCCACCTCAACAAGAACGAGGACCCGCAGATCGGGTTCGACAACTGGCGCAAGGTGTTCGAGCGCATGGAGTGCCCGATCCCGGTGCTGATCGAGAACACCGCGGGCGGCGACAACGCGATAGCCCGCAGGCTCGACCGCATCGCCCGGCTCTGGGACGCCCTCGACGGCTTCGACGTGGGCTTCTGCCTCGACACCTGCCATGCGCACGCGGGCGGTGAGGAGCTCCTCGACCTGGTCGACCGGGTCAAGGCGATCACCGGCCGCATCGACCTGGTGCACTGCAACGACTCGCGCGACGAGTTCGACTCCGGTGCCGACCGGCACGCCAACCTGGGCAACGGGAAGATCGACCCCGAGCTCATCCTGGCGGTCTGCCGCGCGGCCGCCGCGCCCATCGTGGTGGAGACGCCCGGCGATGGTCAGGCCGACGACATCGCGTTCCTGAGGAAGAACCTCTAGCGAATACACACAGCCTGTGGATAACTTCCCTGGATTACCGAGTCCCGAAAGTGGGTATGGAGATCATCCTGCCCAGGCGCCGCTCAGGAAGCGGACCACGTCGAGCAGCATGAGCGGCCCCGCCACCAGGGCGTACACCACCATCACCCATGGATACCGGGCCACCAGCCGGCCGAACGCCACCCACAGCGGGAACCACAGCAACAGCGAACGCGGGATCGACAGGTAGTACGCGGAGGTCATGAGCGCCCCCGCCTGTAACCCCGTGTAGACCAGCTCGCTCCACCGGCGCATGACCAGCAGCCAGACGAGCGCGGCCACGGCCACCACCGCACCGGCCAGCTCCATGCGGAAGGCGATCGCGAAGTCACCCACGCCCATGGCCGACTGCCACGTGGTGCTCCACGCCTGCCACGGCCACACCATCTGCCGTCCCCACCCGGCCTCCTGGGCGTGCTTCCAGGCGAGCCAATCTCCCGAGCGGCTGTAGTGGAAGAAGGAGTACGCCACCAGCGGCAGGAAGGGGACGAGCAGCCACGGCGCCCGCCGGATGGGCTGCCTGCTGGTGAGGAACTCCACGATCAGCGCGACCGCCAGGAACAGCCCGGTGATGCGTACACAGGAGGCGCCCGCGGCCAGGGCGGCGGCCAGCGGCCAACGACCCTGGCGAGCGGCCAGCCAGGCGGGGATCGCGAACGCCAGGAACAGCGCCTCGCTGTAGCCGGCGACCAGGAAGACGGCCATCGGGAACAGCAGCAGCCCGGCCACCGCGGCCCACCCCGAGCCGCCCTCGAACTCCGTCAGTCTGGCCAGCGCCACCACCGCCACCAGACCGGCGACCAGCGAGACGATCAGCCCGCAGGCCGTCCAGTCCGGCACCACGAGGTGGACCACCCGCATCGCCAGCGGCAGTCCGGGGAAGAACGCGGGCAGCCCGGCGTCCGGCGGCCTGCCGGGATCGCCGTCGTAGCCGTGCTCGGCGATCGTGATGAACAGCCCGGCGTCCCACTTCCGCCACGTGCCCACATAGTCGTGCAGCGCGACCCCGAGCAGGGTCGCCACCAGCAGCCCGCCGCGCGAGGCGAACCAGAGGAGCGTCGCGTCGCGGTCGGCCGAGCGGGTGATCATGGCTAGGCCGGGCGCAGGGTGAACCGGTCCGGCGCGCCGTCGAAGACGCCGCCGGCCTGGTCGTCGATGCCTGTCTGCCGGATGACGTCCTTGTCGGGACGCAGGATGTCACGTACCACGAAGGCCATCATGATGGCGATCGTGAGGACCCGTCCCCATACGGCGGTGAAGTAGGTGTTGTCGCCGATGCCCAGGTCGGGACGGCTGACCGGAGACTGGGAGAGCAGATAGAGCCAGATCGCGCAGAAATACCAGATCTCGGCGACCTGCCAGAGCGCGATCGGCTTCCAGTTGGGCCTGGCCAGCACCGCGAAGGGCACCAGCCACAGGACGAACTGCGGCGACCACACCTTGTTCGTCATCATGAACGCGGCCAGCGCGAGGAAGCAGATCTGCGCCAGTCTCGGCCGGCGCGGCGCCATCAGCGTGAGGGCCGCGATGCCCAGGCACAGCAGGCCCAGCGAGACCATGCCCAGGCGGCTGACGTCGGTGTCACCCAGGATCGGCCAGCCTTTGTTCTGGAAGAACAGCCAGGGCGAGCCCCAGTCGACGCCGCGTTCCTCGGAGAAGACGTAGAAGCGGCGCCAGCCGTCCCAGGCCAGCACCATGAACGGCACGTTGACCACCAGCCATGACCCGGCGGTCGCACCCATCGTGACGAGGAACGGCCGCCATCGCGCGGTGCGCATGGTGAGCAGCAGGAGCGCGCCGACGAACATGATCGGGTAGAACTTCGTCGCGATCGCCAGGCCGAGCAGCACGCCGGCCAGCACCTGCCGCTTCCGGGCCCAGGCCAGCAGCATGCCCATCGACAGCGCGCCCGCGACCAGGTCCCAGTTGATGTAGGCGGCCAGGACGATCGACGGGGCGAGCGCGTACCAGAGCGCGTCCCACCGCCTGGTCGGTCCCGCCACCGCCGCCATCAGCAGCACGCCGGCCACCAGGCAGACGCCGAGCAGGATGACGGTGATGTCGTAGAACCTGACCGCCTGGGCGACCACGTCGCGCTCCAGCCAGCGGGCGATCCAGCTGATCACCTGCATGACCTCGCCGAGGACCACCGGATATTCGACGTGCTTGTCGAACGGCACGTCGGCGAAATAGGGGTTCTGCGTCGCCAGCTGCCGGTCGAAGTAGAGCGGGTAGATATCGGTGTAGCAGAAGTTCGTGTACGTCGAGACCTGGTCGTTCCACCCGCCCGTGCGGCAGGGCAGCCGCACGATGTAGGCGAGCGTGGCCCCCAGGGCCGCGAACAGCCCCAGGGGAAGGTACGGCACGGCCCGGTTCATGAGCGGTGGGCGGACCTCGGTGCTCGACTTCACCAGTCCTCGCGTCTGCTCGGCATCGGACCGGGAACGATGACCGGGTTGGACCCCTGGCTCTGGCGGCCCCGCCCGTCGAAACCGCCGCCGTCGTCCTGCGGCTCGCCGTTCTGGTTGGGGTCGACCGTGATGATCTGGTCGTCGTCGCCGGTGCACGGCGGGACGACGCCGCAGTTGGCGTTGGGGTCCTCGTCCTCAAGGGACGGGTCGTCCTCGGTGGGCGTCGGCGTGGGCGTCGGGCTCGGCACGATGTTCTCCGGCTGCCCGATGTCGGCCCTGGTGGGGAACTGCTCGACCTGCTTGTTCTGGAGTGCGGCGGTCATGAACGCGCGCCAGATCGTGGTGGGCGTGTCCGCACCCTCGAACTGCAGCGTGGTCTCATACGCCTTGGTGTAAGGCTTGTTGACGTTGTACTTCTTGGATGGCGGCTGACCCTTGGGGGTGAGGGGGCAGTTCGAGTTGATGGGCTGGACGACCTTGCCGGTCTTCGTCTTGCACACCTCACGGTACATACCGACCGCCGTAGACAGCTGCGGAGTGTAACCGACGAACCAGGCTTCCTTCTCGTCGTTGTTCGTACCGGTCTTGCCCGCCGCCGGGCGGTTGCCCAGGCCCTTGCCCCTCGCGGTGCCGCTCCGCAGCACCTCCTGCATGGCCACCGTCGCGTCGGCGGCGGCCTCGGGGCTGATCACGTTCTTGGAGGACTTCTGCTCGGGATAGGCGACCTGCCCGTTCAGCTTGATCTCCTTCACCACGTGATATTTGGTGTACTTGCCGGCGTTGGCGAAGATCGAGTATCCGGCCGCCTGCTCCACGGCGGTGACCGGCGCGCTACCGATGGCAAACCCGTAGCCGTGGTCATCGACGTCCTTCTCCATGCGCGTCCGGCTGAACCCGGCCGACTCGACGAGGCTCTTGACGTCGTCGATCCTTTCGGGCAGCGCGTACGCCATCGACACGTAGGCGGTGTTGACGGACTGCGCGGTCGCCTTGACCACGTCGATCGAGGCGCCCACGTTGTGGCTGTTCTTGAAACCGCCGGGCTGCTGCCCCGGCAGTTTCTTCGGCACCGTGACGCTGCCCGGTACGTAGCTGTTGATCGAGTATCCGGCCTTCAGCCATGCGGCCAGCACGTAGGGCTTGAACGCGGAGGCGGCCTGCTTGGCCGAGTCGAAGGGCTCGTTCCACGGGTCCTTGAGGTAGTCAGTGCCTCCGTAGAAGGCCACCACGCGGCCGTTCTTGGGGTCAACGGCGGCGAGACTGGTGTGGAACTCCTTCGACATGTTCTTCGTCGCGTCCTGCACCGCGGTCTTGGCGGCCTGCATGAGCCTCTTGTCGAAGGTGGTGACGATCTCGTAGCCGCTGCTCTTGATGGCGTCCATGGTGATGCCGCGCGCCTCGAGTTCCCGAGTGACCGCCTCGAGCATGTAGCCGTTGAGACCCGCGTAGGCGCTGTCCGTGTTGGACTTCTTGATCTTGGGCCACTCCGCCGTCTTCGCTTCCGCGGCGTATTTGTCCGGCCACTGCTTGGCCATGTAGTCCAGGACGGTCTTCCAGCGGAATTTGAGCGCGGGGTCCTCGGAGCCCCAGCTCGGCGTCTGGATGTGCGCGGCCAGGTAGGCCGCCTCCGACAGGGTGAGGTTCGAGGCATGCTTGCTCTTGCCGAAATACGCCTGGGCTGCCGCCTCGACGCCGTAGGCCCGGCCGAAGTTGACGGTGTTGAGGTAGGTCTTAAGGATGTCCTCTTTGGACTTCGTCTGGTTGAGCTTGACCGCGATGAAGATCTCGCTGACCTTACGCTTGATCGAGACTTCCGAGCTGAGGCCGCCGTAGTAACCGCGGGCCATCTGCTGGGTGATCGTCGAGGCGCCCTGCAACTGCTGACCCGTCGCGGTCATCCACAGCGAGCGGGCCATGCCGGAGATGGAGATGCCGGAGTCCTCGTAGAACGTGTCGTTCTCGATGGCCACCGTGGCGTCCCTGAGCTTCTCGGACATCTGCTCGTACGGGATGATCTTCCGGGGTGTGCCGAGCTTGGCGATGACCTTCTTGCCGTCCGAGAAGTAGACGGTGCTGCCCTGGGCGGTCGCCCCGGCCTGCGTGTCGTTCTCGTCGGGCACCGGGGTGTTGGCGTAGGCCACCGCGATCATGCCGAAGATGCCGGCCGCGAGGACCGTCATCGAGGCCATGACGATCTTCCAGCTGGGGATGAAGCGGCGCCACTTCGGCCGCTCGTCCTTGGGCCGCTCAGGGCCCTCGGGGCCGCCAGGCCCTTGGGGTCCGCCGGAGCCGCGCCCGCGCGCCCGCCTGGGCGCGTCGCTGATCATGGTCTCCTGGTTGCTGCGGGCGCGGGTGTCGTATTCGCCTTCGCCGCGCGAGCGCTCACGGCCGCCCTGGCGCCGCCCAGGCTCGCGCGGCGCGGCCTCGCGCCGACCCGGCTGGCGGGGGCCGGGACTGCCCGGACCCGGCTGTTGGGGGCCTGATTGCGGCATGCCCGGACGCTGGGAGCCCATTTGCTGGGGGCCCGGCTGCTGGGGGTCCGCGTATGGCTGGGCGGCCATCGCGCCGGTCTGCTCGTACGCGGCTTCCGGCCGACGCTGAGGCTGTGCCGCCCCCCAGCCTGCTTCGCCGGTTTGCGGCGAATTGTCTTGGGGCACAGAACGGGATGAGTTGGAGCGACGGCGCCTTCCAGGCCGACCCGTCCCCTCATTGCTGCTGTTACTCACACGTCCTCACAACGTCGTCGGATAGCACGGCGGATGGGCGTGGGGCTCCTCGCCGTCCTCGGTCTTCTACGGTCGCCCGACGCGGTCCGGCGGTCCGTTGCCGAGGACGAACGACACCGTCAGGTGGTTCCAGGAACAACCTTGACAGACCTCGACGGCGTACACCCGGAACTCATCGTAATCATGGGCCATATCGGCGAGTTCCGACGCGACCTTTGCCTCACCGGCATGGCGTCCCGGGGAATCCCCGGAGACGTAGGTCACGTTGGTGACGTTCTCCCCCTCGCACATCGGGCAGAGGTGTTCGGTCGGTTCGCCGAAGTGGCGCGCCGCGCGAAGGAGGTACGACTGTGCGTCACGAATATCCCCAGGCGACGTACACCTGGGGTGCGGGAAGTCGACCACCGCCCGCTTGGCAAGGCCGTAGTCCACCACCTTTCCCTGTGACCACATGAGCGCCAGACTACGGCGTTTTGCTGAATCATCCCAACGCCTTGGCAAAGTCGTTAATTGCGGCGATATAGCGGCGCGACGTATCATCGGGATGTATCGGCTCGATACATCGACGTGAGAGGGGGCGGTTCCAGTGGCCAGCGGGCAGGGCAGAGTGCTGGAGCTGGCCGTGCTCGGGTCGCTGCACGAGACGCCGCTACATGGCTATGAGCTGCGCAAACGGCTCAATGCCTTGCTGGGCATGTTCCGCGCCTTCTCCTACGGGTCGCTCTACCCCTGTCTGCGCTCACTGCTCGAACAGGGCCTCATCGTGGAGGAGCAGCCGGCGCCCGCCGCGATCGTCGGGGGCCGGTCGAAGATCGTCTACAAGCTGACCGCGGAGGGCAAGGAACGGCTCCAGGACCTGCTGACGCAGGCAGGGCCGTCCGCGTGGGAGGACGAGAGTTTCGGCGTCCACTTCGCGTTCTTCAGGCACACGGAGGCGGAGGTGAGACTGCGGATCCTCGAAGGCCGCCGCAGCCGCCTGGAGGAACGCCTCGACAGCGTGCGCACGGCCCTGGCCCGCACCAGGGAGCGCCTCGACAGCTACACGCTCGAACTGCAACGTCACGGGCTCGAATCGGTCGAACGCGAGGTGCGGTGGCTGAACGAGCTGATCGCGACAGAGAGACGGGGCTCCTCTGAGGAGAACCCCGAGAGATCAACTGATGAGTAAGGGAGCGAGTGCGATGGGTTCGGTTCGCGTGGCCATTGTCGGTGTTGGCAACTGCGCGGCGTCACTGGTTCAGGGCGTTCACTATTACAAGGACGCCGACCCGGCCACACGGGTGCCGGGCCTGATGCACGTGAAGTTCGGCGACTATCACGTGGGCGACGTCGAGTTCGTCGCCGCGTTCGACGTCGACGCCAAGAAGGTCGGCCGCGACCTGTCCGAGGCGATCGGCGCCAGCGAGAACAACACGATCAAGTTCGCGGACGTGCCGCCCACCGGGGTGATCGTCCAGCGCGGCCATACCTTCGACGGACTTGGCGAGTACTACCGCGAGATCATCGAAGAGTCCGACGAGTCGCCGGTCGACGTCGTCCAGGTGCTCCGCGAGAGCCAGGTGGACGTCCTGGTGTCCTACCTCCCCGTGGGCTCCGAGGCGGCCGACCGGTTCTACGCCCAGTGCGCGCTGGACGCCAAGGTGGCGTTCGTCAACGCGCTGCCGGTGTTCATCGCCTCCGACCCGGAATGGGCGGAGAAGTTCACCGCGGCCGGCGTGCCGATCGTCGGCGACGACATCAAGTCGCAGGTCGGCGCGACCATCACGCACCGCGTGCTGGCCAAGCTGTTCGAGGACCGCGGGGTCGAGCTGCTGCGCACGTACCAGCTCAACGTCGGCGGCAACATGGACTTCATGAACATGCTGGAGCGCACGCGCCTCCAGTCGAAGAAGATCTCCAAGACGCAGTCGGTCACCTCGCAGATCCCGCACGAGATGGCCAAGGCCGACGTGCACATCGGCCCGTCGGACCACGTGCCGTGGCTCGACGACCGGAAGCTGGCCTTCGTGCGGCTGGAGGGGCGCTCGTTCGGCGACACGCCGCTCACCCTGGAGTACAAGCTGGAGGTGTGGGACTCGCCCAACTCGGCGGGGATCATCATCGACGCCGTGCGCGCCGCCAAGATCGCCCTCGACCGGGGGATCGCGGGACCGATCCTGAGCGCGTCCTCCTACTTCATGAAGTCGCCGCCGGTCCAATACTCGGACGACGACGCGCGCGACTACGTCGAGAAGTTCATCCGCGGCGAAGTGGACAGATAGGTCCGTGGTCCGGCGCCGTGCACTCCGCGCGGCGCCCACAAAGCCCCACAAAATCTCACAAAGCGGTACGGGCAGCGCTTCGGGCGGCCGGAGGCAGCTCCTCCACCGAGGCCGGGCGCCAGTCCAGGGGATTGGTGCCCAGTTCGTTCAGCATGGGGACCTGTTCGCGGCACCACGGGCTGATCGCCAGCAGGGTGCTCAGGACGCCGTCCGCGAACTCCTTCCAGGGCATCCACCGGATTTCGTCAACCTCGTCCGGGTTCGGGATGGCGGAGGCATCGACCGTCACGCGGTAGACGGGGCAGAGCTCGTGTTCGACGATGCCGTTGGGCATGACCGCGCGATAGGTGAACGTCGGCAGCATGAGATCCACCCGGTCCACCGTCAGGCCGAGCTCGTAGGACAGCCTGCGGATGACCGCGTGCTTCAGCGGCTCGCCGGGTAGCGGGTGGCCGCAGCAGCTGTTGGTCCACACGCCCGGCCAGGTCAGTTTGCCCGCGGCGCGCCTGGTCAGCAGGACGCGGCTGTCCTCGTCGAAGACGTAACTGGAGAACGCCAGGTGGAGCGGGGTTTCCTGGCCGTGCACCGAGCTCTTGGGAGCGGTGCCGATCGCGTTGCCGTCGCCGTCGACCAACACCACGTGTTCTTCCATCGTCACGCTACGAAGCGTACGTGATCATGTTGGCCACTGGCGACGAATGACTGCCTGCTGTACCAACCTGTGAATCGGGCGGAAGTAGGCTGACTGCGTGTCATTCGTCGCCGATCTTCGCGTGGTCCTGAAGGGCAGGGACTTCCGACGGCTGTTCGCCACCCGGCTGGTCTCCCAGTTCTCCGACGGGGTCTTCCAGTTCGCCGTGGTCGGGTTCGCCTTCTTCAGCCCGGAGACGCAGACCACGGCTCTGCAGGTGGCGGCCGGGCTGGCCGTGCTGCTGCTGCCGTACAGCATTCTCGGCCCGTTCGTCGGCGTCTTCATCGACCGCTGGTCGCGGCGGCAGATCCTCGTCGTCGCGCCGATCGTGCGCGGCGCGCTGTTGGTCGTGGCGGCGGCGCTGGTCGCCGCCGACGTGCCCGACACGGTCTTCTACGCGGCCGCGCTCGGCGTGCTCGCGGCCAACCGGTTCTTCCTGGCCGCCCTCGGCGCGTCACTGCCGCACGTGGTGCCGGAAGACCGGCTGATGGCCGCCAACGCGGTCACGCCCACCTCGGGCACGGTTTTCACCTTCCTCGGCGCCGGGGTGGGCTTCCTGCTGCGTGAGCTGTTCGGCAGCGGCGACTTCGGCGTGGCGCTGCTGCTGGTCGTCTCGGGCGTGGTCGCCGGGATGAGCGCGCTGATCGCCCGCACCATGGAGCGCTCGCTGCTCGGCCCCTCCTTCGACCCCGAGCGGCCGCAAGCCCGCGAGGCCGTGCGCAACGTGCTCATCGGCCTCGCCGACGGCGCCAAGCACCTGGTGGGCCACCGTACGGCCGCCGCCACTATGGGCGCGATGGCGACACACCGGTTCATGTACGGCATGGCCACCGCGCTCGGCATCATCCTCTACCGCTACTACTTCTCCGGCGGCGACTCCGAGGTGGCGCTGCGTGGGCTCAGCCTGGTCGTGGCCACCTCGGGTGTTGGCTTCTTCCTCGCGGTGATCGTCACTCCGTGGGCCACCGCGCGGTTCACGATCGAGCGGTGGGTACCGATCGCGCTGGTCGTGGCCGGCGTGCTCACGGCGGTGCTGGTCGTGCCGTTCCAGACGTGGAGCCTGCCGATCGCCGGGTTCGTGCTCGGCATCGCCGGGCAGAGCGTCAAGATCTGCGCCGACGTCACGGTCCAGCGCGACGTGGAGGACGCCTACCTGGGCCGGGCCTTCTCGATCTACGACATGCTGTTCAACGGCATGTACGTGCTGGCGGCCGCCCTGTCCGCGGCGATCCTGCCGGCCAACGGCAAGTCCTACGCGGCCGTGGTGATCGTGACGGCCGGTTACCTGGCGGGCGCGCTGATCTACCGGATGATCATCCCGACGCCGCGCGCCACGGCCTCCCGCTGATCATCCGGGGCGCCGCGCCACGGCCTCCTGCTGAGATCAAGCCGGCGTCGTGTCGCCGGCCGGTGACGCACCGCTCTCCCGCGCCCACTCCAGCAGCGCCTCGGTGGCGGTCTCCTTGCCGACCATCCCCTTGTCCAGGCGGAGCTCCAGCAGGAACTTGTACGCCCGCCCGACGATCGGGCCGGGACCGACGCCGAGGATCCGCTGGATCTCGTTGCCGTCGAGCTCCGGGCGGATCTTGGCCAGCTCCTCCTCGTCGGCCAGCCGGGCGATGCGCTCCTCTAGCTGGTCGTACGTACGCGACAGCGTAGCTGCCTTGCGCTTGTTGCGCGTCGTGCAGTCGGCCCTGGTCAGCTTGTGGAGCCGGTCGAGCAGGTGACCGGCGTCGCGCACATAGCGGCGCACCGCGCTGTCGGTCCACTCGCCCGTGCCGTAACCGTGGAAGCGCAGGTGCAGCTCCACCAGCTGCGACACGTCGGCCACCACGTCCTTGGGGAACTTGAGCTCGGTCATGCGCTTCTTGGCCATCTGCGCCCCCACCACCTCGTGGTGATGGAAGGAGACCCGCCCGCCCGCCTCGTGCCGCCGCGTCTTGGGCTTGCCGATGTCGTGCAGCAGCGCGGCCCAGCGCAGGATCCGGTCGGGCTTGCCGTCGTCCTCCTGGGCGATGGCCTGGTCGAGGACGGTCAGCGTGTGCTCGTAGACGTCCTTGTGCCGGTGGTGCTCGTCGATCTCCAGGCGCAGCTTGGGCAGCTCGGGCAGCACGTGCGCGGCCAGCCCGGTCTCGACCAGCAGGCGCAGGCCCTCGCGCGGGTAGGTGCCGCAGATCAGCTTGTCGAGCTCGTCACGGATGCGCTCGGCCGAGACGATCTCGATGCGCTCGGCCATGTCGGTCATCGCCGCGAGGGCCTTGGCGTCGACCGTGAAGCCGAGCTGCGAGGCGAACCTGGCGGCGCGCAGCATGCGCAGCGGGTCGTCGTCGAAGGACTGCTCGGGCGTGCCCGGCGTGCGCAGCAGCTTGGCCGACAGGTCGGTCAGGCCGCCGTAGGGGTCGACGAACGCGTGCCCCGGCAGCCGCACGGCCATCGCGTTGACCGCGAAGTCGCGCCGCTCCAGGTCGGCCTCCAGCGTCTCGCCGTACATGACCTCCGGCTTGCGGGACTTGGGGTCGTACGACTCGCTGCGGTAGGTGGTGATCTCCAGCAGCGAGCCGCCCTTCCGCACGCCGACCGTGCCGAAGTCGATGCCGATCGTCCAGACCGAATCAGCCCAATCACGGACCATTTCCAGGACCCGTTCGGGCCTGGCGTCGGTGGTCAGGTCGAGATCGTTGCCCACGCGGCCGAGCAGGATGTCGCGCACCGGGCCGCCGACGAGGGCCAGCTCGTGCCCATGCGCGGCGAACAACCGGCCAAGCTCGTCGGCCACCGGAGCGATCTTACGGAACAGGTCGGTCATGGCCCGCTGCTGGCTTTCGGTCAGATTTGAGTCGGACAAGCTGGGTAGGTCCTTTGATTCCGGAACATATCCCCCGAGCAATATCCAGTCGGGGTTACCGTCGGTCAGGGGACCGTCGGGGGCCATGGAACCAGGCCAGGAGGTCTTCTATGAAGGACGCCCTCGCGATCCACCGCTGGCTCCTCGCACACCAGGTCCATCATGAGATCGTACGCCTTCCGCGCCCCATGACTTGCGTGGACGAGTTGCCCGAGGCGGTCTCCGCCGCGCCCGGGCGGTGCGTGGCGGTCACGGTGTTCGAGGTCGCCACGAGAATCGGCCGCGAGGTCGTCGTCGCCGTCGTCTCCGCCGTCTCGGACCCACCGCAGGCCGGGGCCGTCTGCGGCGCGCTCGGCGTGCGGCAGGTACGCCTCGCCCCCGACTTTCTGGTCAATTCCGCCACCGACTACGCGGCCGGGCTCGTCAGCCCGTTGCTGCTGCCCGAGGGCCTGGCCGTGGCGGTGGACGACCGCCTCCGCGCCGATGCCGACGCGATCTTCACGGCCACCGGGGAACGCCACACGGCCATCTCCATGCGCGCCCTTGACCTGCTGACACTCCTGCCCGGCAAGACCGTGAACCTGCGGATCCCGAGGCCCAGAGGATCCCGCCAGGCGGTCGCGATACGGCACTGAGCCCGTACCATTGCGGGCGTGCGTCGTACTCCAGCTCGGGCGGACGCGTGATCCGTAAGGTCTCGCTGCTCGCCGTACTGTCCGCCGCGTTGCTCGCGCCCATGGCCGCGACGACGCCGAGTACTGCTGCCACGAAGACGCCGGGCACGGCCGCCGGGAAGGCGAACAGGCAGTCGATGGACGTGTCGATCACGTCCATCACGCCCGATGTGCCTACGAGCCAGACCACGCAGATCAAGATCGCCGGAGTGGTCCGCAACGACACGGGCGAGGCGATGACCAGCCTGCGGGTCCAGCTGCGTTACCAGCCGCAGAAGTTCCCCGACCGGGCCACCATGTCCGCCTACCAGACCGACCAGAACCCGGCGACCCTGCCCACGAGGCTCTCTACGCAGGTCTCCTTCATGGACATCCCGGCGCTGGAGGCGGGTGCCTCCAAGACCTTCGAGCTCCTGGCGACACCCGTGCAGCTCGGGCTGACGTCGTTCGGTGTCTATCCGATCGCCGTCGACGTGGCCCGCTTCGGTGCGTCGATCTCCACGCCGCAGCGCACCTACCTGACGTACGCGCCGCCGACCCCGCAGAAACTGCCGCGCAACCGGCTGGCCATCGCGCTGCCCATCATCGACCAGACGCATCGCGCCGAGAACGACAACTTCGTCGACGACAAGCTGGGCCCGCAGCTGACCGGCAAGGGCCGGCTCGCCGAGCTGGCCGGCATCGCCGCCACGGCGCACAAGAGCGTCACCTGGTTCGTGGACCCCGCGCTCCTCGACGACGCGCAGGCTCTGTCCCGCAAGCACCGGCTCAAGGGCAAGGACCAGGCCGCCGACCCCAACGCCGCGCAGTGGCTCAACTCGCTGCGCACCGCGCTGGCCTCCTCCCCGGTCGTGGCCACGCCGTACGCCGATCCCGACGTCGCCGCACTCGCCCACCAGGGGCTGGACGGCCAGACCGCCACGGCGATCGCGATGGGCGGCCAGGTCGCCACGGAGCTGCTCAAGCGCGACGTGTCGCTGACGACGAACTGGCCGGTCGCGGGCGTGCTCGACCCCGACGCGCTCGACCTGCTCAACGTCTCCAAGGTCGACCGGGTCCTGCTCAACTCCACGAACCTGCCGCCGCAGCCGCCGGTCGCGTTCACGCCCGACGCCGTCACCACGCTCGACAGCGTCGAGGGGCCGGTCACCGCGCTGGTCGCCGACGCGGAGCTCACGCGCACCTTCGAGCCCGACTCCACCGCGCCGGGCTCGGTCTTCCTGAGCAAGCAGCGCTTCATCGCCGAGACCGCGATGGTCGCCTCCGAGCCTGGCCAGACCAATCCCCGGTCGCTGGTCATCGCACCCTCGCGCCGCTGGGACCCGAACCCGAAGCTGGTCAACACTCTGCTCAAGACCGCGAACCGGCTGCCGTGGCTGACGCTGACCCAGCTCGGCTCGCTCAAGCCGAGCAAGGCGTCCGTGCCCAGGGCCGCGCTCACCTACACCGACCAGGACCGCAAGGACGAGCTCAGCGCCAAGTACCTCGCCCCGCTCAAGAAAGTGGCCGAGAAGGCACAGCTCACCGCCCTGATCGCGGCCGAGCCCAAGCCGCACTCCGACTTCGACGCCGCGGTGCTCAGGCTGGCCTCCTCGTCCTGGCGCAACAACACGCGTGCGGGCCGCGCCGCCACCAAGCTGGTCGACGGGGCCGTTCAGACCCAGATGAACAAGATCTCGATCACCGGGGCCGACCCCGACCAGCTGCGCCAGCTGGCCGGGAGCAACGGCCAGGTGCCCATCAGCGTGAAGAATTCGATCGGTGAGACTATCGCTCTCTACATCGACGTGAAGAGCAACAATCCCGGTGTCCTCCAGATCAACCCCACGCCGTCCAAGAAGCTGCTGACGATCCCCAACGATCAAAATGGCGGCGTCCAGGTGGGGATGAACGCGACGACGAGCGGTGACGCCACGGTGAGCGTCCAGCTGATGACCAGGAACGGTCTGCCGTACGGCAAGCCGGTCAAGCTGACGATCCGCACCACCGGCTACACGGGGATCGCCCTGGTCATCGTCGGGGCGGCGCTGGCGGTCATGCTCGCCGCGGTCGTGACACGGGTGCTACGGCGCAGATCGCAGCGACGGCTCGCTCGGGCCGCCAAGAGCCGGGAGAGTGAGACCGTATGAGCCGCATGTTGCGGGCCAGCGCCATCATGGCGGCGGGCACGATGGTGTCCAGGGTCACGGGATTCGTGCGGACGATGGTGCTCGCCTCCGCGATCGGCACCTTGGCCATGGGTGACGCCTACAACGCCGCGTACGCGATTCCATACA
This sequence comes from Nonomuraea sp. NPDC048901, assembly GCF_040649695.1. Lineage (NCBI taxonomy): Bacteria > Bacillati > Actinomycetota > Actinomycetes > Streptosporangiales > Streptosporangiaceae > Nonomuraea > Nonomuraea sp. NPDC048901. Next base: position 136,168 of record NZ_JBEZFW010000001.1, read on the forward strand.
GCATTCTCGACCTACTGCTGCTCGGCGTGCTCAGCAGCGTCGTGGTGCCGATGATCGTCAAGGCGCAGCAGCGCGACTACGACGGCGGCCGGGCCTATGAGCAGCGCCTCATGACGCTGGCCACGGCGGCGCTGCTGGTCGTCGCCGTGCTCGCCGTGCTGGCGGCCCCCCTGCTCATCGACCTCTACACCACCGACTGGCTGCCCGGCAGCCGCAAGTTCGAGGTCGCGGTGCTGCTGGCCCGGTTCATCCTGCCGCAGCTGGCCTTCTTCGGCGTCGGCGCGGTGGCCGGGGCCATTCTCAACACGCGTGACCGCTACGCGGCTCCCATGTGGGCGCCGGTGATCAACAACCTCGTGGTCATCTGTGTGCTCGTGCTCTACATGGTGGTGGCCGGCAAGGCGGGCGGCGACATCGGCCTGGTCACCAACGGCCAGATCGCGCTGCTCGGCCTGGGCACCACGGCGGGCATCGTGGCGCAGGCCGCCGTGCTGATCGTCGCGCTCAAGCGGATCGGGTTCTCCTTCGTCCCGCGCTTCGACGTGCGCAACGCGCGGCTCGGCGAGATGGGCCGGGCCGGGATCTGGACCATCGGCTACGTGGTGGTCACGCAGCTCGGCTTCATGCTGACGACCAACCTGTCCAGCGCGGCGGGCGATGCGGTGCCCGGCCACGGCATCAGCCCGTACACGCTGGCCTTCCAGCTCTTCCAGCTGCCCTACGGCGTCATCGGCGTCTCGGTGATCACGGCCATGCTGCCCAGGATGAGCCGGGCGGTAGAAGCGGGGCAGCTCGACGAGGTCCGCTCAGAGTTCGGGTCGAGCGTGCGACTCATCAGCTCGGTGATGGTCCCGGTGTCGCTGCTGCTGATGGTGCTCGGCCCGGCGATCACCGTGCCGTTGTACGCCCACGGCGTCACCTCAGCCGACGCGGCCGTCTACATCGGCAACGTGCTGCAGGTCTACGGCCTGGCGCTGGTGCCGTTCTCGATCTTCCAATTGCTGCTGCGGGTCTTCTACAGCTTCGGCGACACCCGGACGCCCGTTTACGTGGGCGCGGCGACGACGGCGGTCAACGCGCTGCTGATGGTAGTCTTCAACGTCCTGCTGCCGGCTCGGTACGCGGTGATGGGGTTGGCCTTCGCCTACGCCGTCGCCTACACCATCGGGGCCGGCGGCGCCTGGATTCTCGCCGCCCGCCGGGTCAAGGGGCTGGGGGGCTGGAAGATCGGGACGGCTCTGACGAGGATGTACCTGTCGGCACTGCCCGCGGCGGCACTGGCGCTGGTGGCCGTCTGGGCGGTTCAGGATGTGTTCGGCGGGCTCACCTTCCTCAACTCGGTGATCGCCTTGGCCGTGGGCGGCGGTCTGGGCATGCTGTTGTATCTGGGAGTCGCCCATCGCATGCGCATCCCGGAGATCAACTCGATCGTTGGGATGGTTGCCGGGCGGGTAGGCAGGTAAGGAACGCGGGTGGAACCGGCGCGGCACTAGCATGGTGCCGACACGGCGCGAATGGAAGCAGGAGGGGCGTGGGCGGATCCACCCGGCATAGCGTGCCTACGTGGTACACCCCCACGCAGGTGAGTCGAGTCATGAGCACCCCCGAGCGGCCGAGCGGAGTGAGTCAGTGAGCACGTCGTCGGTCGAACCCGGCACCCGTCTCGCCGAACGCTTCCGGCTGGAGGACCGGGTGACCGAGTCCGATGGAGCCACCCTGTGGAAGGCCATCGACGAGATCCTCGCCCGCCCCGTCGCGGTCCACACCTTCTCCCCTGACTTTCCCCGCGTCCACGAAGTGGTCACGGCCGCCCGCGCCGCCAGCAGACTCACCGATCCGCGCCTGACGCAGGTGTTCGACGCCGCCGAGCACGACGATCACTCGTACGTGGTCAGCGAGTGGGTCACCGGCGACACCCTGTCCGACCTGCTCGCGGCCGGCCCGCTGGAGCCGGAGCGGGCCGCCGGCCTGGTCGCCGAGGCCGCCGAGGCGCTGGCCCACGCGCATGAGGCCGACCTCTACCACCTGTGCCTGCGCCCGGCGCACCTGGTGTGGACGACCGGCAACACGGTCAAGGTGCTCGGCGTCGCGGTCGACGCCGCCCTGTCCGGGCTCACCACCGACCAGCCCGCCCTCGACGACGCCGAAGGGCTGGGCCGCCTGCTGTACGCGGGGCTGTCCGGCCACTGGCCGGGCGACGAGGAGGAGGGCGGTCTGCCCACGGCGCCGATGATCGACGGGCACTTCTGCACGCCCCGCCAGGTCACCGCCGGAGTGCCCGGATATCTCGACGCGGTCACCATCAGGTCCTGCCTGCCCGAGTCCCGCAAGGGGCAGGCCGCCCTGTCCAGCCCGTCCGAGATCGCCGACGCGCTCGCCAACGTGGCCCGGCCCATGCCGATCCCGATCGCCTATCCCCAGACGCCGGCGGTGCAGTCGGTCTCGCACTCCGAGGGCATCGAGACCGAGCGGCGCCCGCCGCGCCCGCCTCTGCCGACGCAGCCCAGGCCCATGCCGCCCCGCGCACCCAGCGGCGGCAGCATGATCAACCGGGTGCTGATGACCGTCGTGGTGCTGCTCGTCATCGCCGCGGTCGGCGTCGGTGCCTGGACGATCGGCCGCAGTCTGGGCAGTCCGAACTCCCCGCAGGCGGAGACCTCCCCGAGCGCCTCGGCCTCCGCGTCGGCGCAGCCGATGGTCGTCGTGAAGCCGGAGAAGGCGACCGGCTTCGATCCGCTCGCCGACCGGGATGAGAAGAACGAGATGGCGCCGCTCGCCATCGACGGCAAGCCCAGCACGCTCTGGAAAACGGAGAACTACAACAGCGCCGACCTGGGCAACCTCAAGGCCGGGGTGGGATTGCTGCTCGATATGGGCAAGAGCATGCCGATCGGCGACGTGGTGGCTACGCTGGCCGATGCATCGGGCGCGAGCGTCGAGCTGAAGGTCGGCGATTCGCCTGAGCTGGGCTCGCTGAAGACCGTCACCAAGGAGAAGAACGGGTCCGGAAAGATCACCTTGAAGCCTGATCAAGCCGCAAGCGGCAGGTACGTTTTGATCTGGTTTACCCGTCTTCCGGCAGATGCGGGCAAGTTTCATGGCACCATCTATGAAGTAGTGGTGCATTCTCCCGGATCGGCATAACCCAGGAATCCCTCTTGTGAACTCCCCACCCGAGCCACCCTCCTCCGCGGAGCGGCCCGCCGTCACCGACGCCGAGCTGCTGACCGCGCACATCAACGGGGATCCTCACGCCTTCAGCGAGATCGTCAAGAGACACCGTGACCGCATGTGGGCCGTGGCCCTGCGCACGCTGGGCGATCCCGACGAAGCGGCCGACGCGGTGCAGGACGCCTTCGTCTCCGCCTACCGGAAGGCGAGCACGTTCCGCGGCGAGGCCGCGGTCACGACCTGGCTGCACCGGATCGTGGTGAACGCCTGCCTCGACCGGATGCGCCGCAAGTCCGTCAGACCGGTCGCCGATGACGAGCTCATCGAGGCCGCCGAGCGTGACACGCCGATGCCCGACCAGACGGGTGAGCGTGAGGTTTCGATGGAGGTTTCGGCCGCGCTGAAACTGCTTCCGACCGACCAGCGCGCCGCGCTGGTGCTCGTCGACATGATGGGCTATTCGGTCGAAGACGCAGCTCAGGTGCTTGAAGTGCCCAGCGGGACGGTGAAGAGCCGGTGCGCGCGGGGGCGCGCGAAACTTGCCCCAATTCTTTCGCATCTGCGGAACCGATCGGACCTCAGTCGCGTCTCATCCGCGAAGGGAGCAGAACTTCGTGACGGGTGATACGCACTACGATCTGGAAATCCTGGCCGAGTTGGCCGAGGGTCTCCTAGACGCTGGCACGGCCCGCCAGGTCCGCGAGCATCTCGCGGTATGCGACCCCTGTGGGGAGCTACTGGCCGACCTGGCAGCGGTTCGCGAGGTGCTCGCGGCGACTCCGACACCGGCCATGCCGATGGGAGTCGCACTGCGCATCGACAAGGCGCTGGCCGCCGAGGCGGGATCCGCGCGCGGGGGTGGTGTCGGCCTGGCGGAACCCCCCAACTGGGATGAGCTCATGCGGGACTCCCCATGGGAGCAATCCCCGCGGGAGCCGGAGCCGGTACGCCTCGGGGTGGTCTCCGACGACGGCACCATCGTCCCTGCCAAGCACACGGCCGCACGACGGCGCCGATGGGCGATGCCCGCGGTCGCCGCTGCTGCCGCGGCGGCTGTGGTAGGCACCGCAGTGCTCTCCACCAGCCTGCTCGCGGGTGGTGGTGGCACCATCGCCAGCGGGAAGCAGTTGCAGACCGCTCAGGCGTCGCCGCCTCCGCCCAAGGCGGAGGTGCGGCCCAGGCCGTACGCGCTGACGGACAGCGGGCACAACTACAGCGAACAGGAGCTGCGGCAGCCGCTCGAAGGCATCTTCGGGCCCGCGCCCATAGCGGGTGGCGGTTCCTCGGAGATCGACGTGGTCGACAAGTGCGTCAGCCGGGTGGCCAACCGTACGAAGCTCAAGGTATTCGCGGTCGACCAGGGCCAGTTCAACGGGTCGGAGGCCATCATCATGACCTCCTGGAAGAACAAGGCGGCCAAGACGCTCCGCGTCGACATCGTCGACCCGTTCAACTGCAAGAGCCTGCGTAAGCCCATGGTGGGGCGCTGGTAGGTCGGTGATCCCTTGAACGCCCACGTCAGAGCCCGCTTCGGCGGGCTCTTTCGTTTTCGGCGTGCGTTGAGGACGGGGCCGGGAATCACGGCGGCCTAGGATCTGTTGAGGCGACAGGCAAGAGCAGACTAGGAAGGCGTGAGAGCGTTGAGCGACGTGCGTAACGTGATCATCATTGGATCCGGCCCCGCTGGATACACGGCGGCCGTCTACTCCGCGCGCGCCGAGCTCAAGCCGCTGGTCTTCGAGGGCTCGGTGACGGCGGGCGGCGCGTTGATGAACACCACCGATGTCGAGAACTTCCCCGGTTTCCCCGACGGCATCATGGGCCCCGATCTGATGGACAACCTGCGTAAGCAGGCCGAGCGGTTCGGCGCCGAGCTGGTCGCGGACGACGTACTCGAAGTGGACCTTGAGGCCAATCCCAAGGTGATCAAGACCCACAGCGAGACCTACTACGCCAAGTCGGTCATCCTGGCGATGGGCTCCGGCTACCGCGAGCTGGGCCTGCCCAACGAGAAGCGCCTGTCCGGGCGGGGCGTCTCCTGGTGTGCCACCTGTGACGGCTTCTTCTTCCGCAACAAGGACATCGTGGTCGTCGGCGGTGGTGACACCGCGATGGAGGAGGCCACGTTCCTGACCCGCTTCGGCCGCATGGTCACTGTCGTGCACCGCCGTGACGAACTGCGCGCCAGCAAGATCATGCAGGAGCGGGCGTTCGCGAACGACAAGATCCGCTTCATCTGGGACAGCGAGGTCGTCGACGTCCTCGGCGCCGACAAGGTCGAGGCCGTCAAGCTGCGCAACCTCAAGACCGGCGAGGAATGCGAGCTGGCCACCGACGCGCTGTTCCTGGCGATCGGCCACGACCCACGCAGCGAGCTGGTCAAGGGCCAGATCGACCTCGACGACGACGGCTACGTCAAGGTCGACGCGCCCAGCACGGCGACCAACATCGACGGCGTCTTCGCCGCGGGCGACGTCGTCGACCACATCTACCGGCAGGCCATCACCGCGGCCGGCACCGGCTGCTCGGCGTCACTCGACTCCGAGCGCTGGCTGGCCTCGAACGAAAACTAAGGAGCGCACCGTGAAGGCAGTAACCGACGCCACCTTCGAGGCCGAGGTCCTCAAGAGCGACAAGCCCGTGCTCGTTGACTTCTGGGCCGAGTGGTGCGGCCCATGCCGTCAGGTATCGCCCATCCTCGAGGAGATCGCCAAGGAGCACGGCGACAAGCTGGAGATCGTCAAGCTCAACATCGACGAGAACCCGGATGTCCCGCGCGACTACGGTGTGCTCCAGATCCCCACCCTGAACGTCTACAAGGGTGGAGAGGTCGTGAAGCAGATCATCGGCGCCAAGCCGAAGGCCATGCTGCTGCGCGAGCTCGAGGGCATCATCTGACGACGCCCGCAGCGTTTCAGTGAGAAGCCCCCTGGCGATGGTTCGCTCAGGGGGCTTCTGCCTGTTCGCCTTTGGCGTCCTTGAGATGGCGTCAGACGGGGCGAAGGGCGCGTTCCGGGCTCATGGAGCCGAGTAGGCGCTCCAGGGCCACCTCGACGTCCTCGCGCCACGAGACGGCCGTCTTCAGCTCCAGCCGGAGCCGGGGGAAGCGCAGATGCGGGCGTACCGTCTTGAAGCCCACGGACAGCAGGTATTCGGCCGGGACCACGCAGCTCGGCTCCTCCCACTTGAGGTCGCCGAACGCCTCGATGGCCTTCACGCCACGTCGCGTCAGGTCCTTGGCCACGCCCTGGATCAGCATCCGGCCCAGACCGCCGCCCGAGAACTCCGGAATGATGTGCGCGGTCATGAGCAGCACCGCGTCTGCGCTGACCGGCGAGGTGGGAAAGGCCACCGAGCGGGGGCTGTAGAGCGGCGGGCTGTAAATGACGAAGCCGGCGGGCACCCCGTCGACGTACACGATCTTGCCGCAGCTGCCCCATTCGAGCAGCGTGCCGGAGATCCATGCCTCTTTCTCCAGCTCTGGACCACCGGAGTCGATCGCGCGCTCCCCGCTGACGGGGTCGAGCTCCCAAAAGACGCACCGCCGGCAGCGGCGCGGCAGATCGTCCAGATTGTCCAGGGTTATGTTGACCAGCCGACGCGACAACTACGGCCCCAATCGTTGACCCGGAAAAGCGCGCGAAAAACGCGTCCCCAGCTGGCATCGTAGCCCAGTGACGTCCCGCCATCGGGTACCACGACGGTCGAGCCCGGTCACAGCCGACATGTCCGACTGCCGTAATCTGGTAGTTCAGCGACAAATGACACCAAGGAGGTGGACCGTGACAGGAGAGCTGGATCACGGTCAGACGCCCGCGACCCAAGGGTCGCGCATCGATGCCTACGTCGATCGGTACGCCGCACGAGCTACCGGGATGGTCGCCTCCGAGATCCGAGCTCTTTTCGCCGTCGCGTCGAGGCCCGAGGTGGTCTCGCTCGCCGGCGGCATGCCGTACGTCACGGCCCTCCCCCTCGACATGGTCGGCGAGCTGGTGTCCGATCTGGTCACCAGGCGCGGTCCCGTCGCGCTGCAGTACGGCTCCGGCCAGGGCGATCCGCACCTGCGCGAGCAGATCTGCGACGTGATGCGGCTGGAGGGGATCCAGGCCGGGGCGAACGACGTGGTCGTCACCGTAGGTTCGCAGCAAGCGCTTGATTTGGTCACCCGGATCTTCATCGACCCGGGTGACGTGGTGCTGGCCGAAGGCCCGTCGTACGTAGGCGCCCTCGGCACATTCGCCGCTTATCAGGCCAAAGTGGTGCATATCGCCATGGACGATCAGGGCATCATTCCCGAGTCTCTCGCGCAGACCATCTACGCGCTGGAGACCGCGGGCGCCCCGATCAAGTTCCTCTACACGATCCCGACCTTCCACAACCCCGCCGGTGTCACCCTGAACCTGGCGCGGCGGCAGCAGGTGCTCGACATCTGCCAGCGGGCCGGTGTCCTGATCATCGAGGACAACCCGTACGGGCTGCTCGGCTTCGACGGCGAGCCCATGCGCGCGCTGCGGGCTGACAATCCCGACGGCGTGGTCTATCTCGGGTCGTTCTCCAAGACGCTCGCCCCTGGGTTCCGGGTCGGCTGGGCGCTGGCGCCGCACGCCGTCCGCGACAAGCTCGTGCTGGCCATGGAGTCGGCCGTACTGTCGCACTCGTCCTTCACCCAGCTGGCCGTGGGCCAGTACCTCGCCACGCAGCCGTGGCAGGAGCAGATCAAAACGTTCAGGGAGCTCTATCGCGAGCGACGTGACACGCTGCTCGACGCGCTCTCGGCGCTCATGCCCCCCGAGGTCACCTGGACACGACCGGCCGGGGGGTTCTTCGTGTGGGCGACGCTGCCGGAGGGCCTGGACTCGAAGGCCATCCTGCCGCGGGCGGTGGCGGAACGGGTGGCGTTCGTGCCGGGGACCGGGTTCTTCTCCGATGGGAGCGGGGCCCGGCAGATGCGGCTGTCCTACTGCTTCCCTGAGCCGGACCGGATTCGGGAAGGGGTCCGGCGGTTGGCTGGGGTGATCGAGCAGGAGATCCAGCTGCGGGACACGTTCGGGACGGGGTCGGCCCGGGGGCATGCGGGCGTGGACACGCCCGGACCTGACCTGGCCTGATCCTCTCTTGCCTGCCGGCGTCTCGGTTGGGACGCCGGCTCTTCCCCTCGCAGTGCATATCTATGCATTCCGTTGGTCATAGCCCGCACGGTAGAAAGCGCCTGCCGTACACCATTCCACCCCAGCCCCGGTACGGTTGGACAGCGTGCGATCAGCGGAGGAGAACAAATGAGCGATCTGGGCCACGTGCTCGTGCTGGCCGGGGGCCTCTCATACGAACGGGAGGTGTCCCTGCGCTCCGGTCGCCGGGTGAGTGAGGTGCTGCGGGCGGCCGGTATCGACGTGGAGGCCCGCGACACCGACGCGTCCCTCGTGCCGTCCATCCTGGCCGACCCACCGGACGCGGTCTTCGTCACGCTGCACGGCGGCGCGGGTGAGGACGGCGCCATCCGTTCCATCCTCGAACTGCTGAACGTCCCCTATGTCGGCGCCGACCCCGACGCCTGCCGCGTCGCCTTCGACAAGCCGACCGCCAAGGGCGTCGTACGCTCGGTCGGCCTGCGCACCCCCGAGTCGGTCACCCTGCCCAAGGAGACCTTCCACGACCTCGGCGCCACGGTCGTCCTGGGCCGCATCGTGGCGCATCTCGGCCTCCCCCTGTTCGTCAAGCCCGCCCGTGGCGGCTCCGCCCTGGGCGCCTCGATCGTCCGCACCGCCGAAGAGCTCCCGGCCGCGATGGTCGGCTGTTTCGCGTACGGCGACACGGCGCTGATCGAGCGGTACGTGGCGGGCGTCGAAGTAGCGGTCTCGGTCGTCGACCTGGGCAACGGCCCGATCGCCCTGCCCGCCGTCGAGATCGTCCCGGACGAGGGCGTCTACGACTACGCGGCCCGCTACACCGCCGGCCACACCGAGTTCTTCGCGCCGGCCCGCCTCTCCGCCGAGGCGGCCGCGGCCTGCGCCGAAACCGCCGTGACGGCCCACACCGCCCTGGGCCTCCGGGACATCTCCCGCACCGACCTCATCGTCGACGCCTCAGACAAGCCCCACTTCCTGGAGGTCAACGTGGCCCCCGGGATGACGGAGACGTCGCTGCTGCCGATGGCGGCGGAGGCCGCGGGCCAAGACCTGGGCGACCTCTGCCGCATCCTCCTCCAGAACGCCGCCTCTCGCGTACACGCTTGACGTCTACGCCTCCCCCGCTGTCCCCTGGCACTGACCTCACGCCATCTTCAACCCTGGGGTACGACCCCTACCTCCGTTTTGCAGGGCTGGCCTCTGCCCCGCTGGTGTTTGCAGGGCTGGCCTTTGCCCTGTGTGGCCTTCCCGCAGGCCCGGTGCCGGACTCACCTCGGCTTTGCATGCCCCGCGTCGGAGGTACCTCGCCTCCGCACACCCAACACCGGGCTCACCTCGGCTTCGCATGGCCCAAGGCCGCTTCGCCTTCGCGGACCCAACACCGGGCGTAGCTCCGCTTCGCACACCCGGCACCTGGCCCATCTGGCCCATCTGGCAATCGCCCCAGCACCGACCTCACCTTGCCTCAGCCACCCACCGCCCGGCTCTGGCTCGCTCTCGCTGGCCGCCTTCTTTCCCGCCTCTCACAACCGCTCGCCAAACTGGCCCCAACCCACAACAGGAGGCATCACCGCCAGCATGGGGATCACCGCTAACCAGCAATGCAGCACCCGAGCCAGCGGACACCCCCCGGGCCCACCCTCGACGATCGCCTCTCGCCTCTCTGAATCTTGTGAGTCGTGAAAGTAGCCTGGGCAGGTGCCGATCGATTCGACCTATCCCAAGAGCTTCGCCAGCGACAATCACGCAGGCGTCCACCCCACCATCCTCGAAGCCGTGGCTGCGACGAACCACGGGGACGCACCCGCCTACGGGGACGATCGCTGGACATCAACCTTCCAGGACCACATCAAGGACGTCTTCGGCCCAGGGGCGGAAGGCTTCCCCGTCCTGAACGGAGCCGGCGCGAACATGGTCGGCCTCGCCCCCATGCTCGGCCGCTACGACGCCATCATCTGCGCCGACACCGCTCACATCGCCACCCACGAAACCGGCGCGACAGAACGGCTCCTGGGCGCGAAGCTCCTGACGGCCTCCACAGCCGACGGCAAGCTACGACCCCAGGACATCACCACACGACTCGACACCTTGGGCAGCCACCACAACTCCCAACCCCGCGTGGTCTCCATCTCCCAGGTAACCGAACTCGGCACCTGCTACTCCCCCGAAGAAATCGCCGCCCTCGCTGATACGGCCCACGCCGCCGGCTTGCTCCTCCACATGGACGGCGCCAGACTGGCAAACGCGGCCGCCCACCTGAACACCACCCTCAGCGCCATCACCACGGAAGTCGGCGTAGACATCTTCAGCTTCGGCGGCACCAAGAACGGCGCGCTGGCAGCTGAGGCAGTAATAGTCCTCTCCTCTTCTTCCCTCGCCCACGCCATCCCCTTCCTCCGCCGCCAGTCCCTCCAGTTGGCCTCCAAGATGCGCTTCATCTCAGCCCAGCTCTCGGCCCTTCTCACGAACGACCTCTGGCGCCACAACGCAACCCACGCCAACGAAATGGCCACCCGCCTCGCCAACGGCATAGCCGACCTCCCCGGCATCACCCTCGCCTACCCCGTCCAATCGAACGCCGTCTTCGCCACCCTCCCCAAACCAGCCGCGGCCGCCCTCCTCACCCGCTACCTGTTCCACTACTGGGACGAGACCGCCGGGACCGTCCGCTGGATGACCGCCTTCGACACCACCCCGGACCACGTAGACGACTTCCTCGATGACATCCGCAAGTCCCTCGTCCTCCCCTGATCCTCCGTCCCTGACATTCGCGTGAGCTCCCCGCCCACGCACTCCACAAGCCTCCGGCCCACGGTTTCACGTGAAACAACCCTCCCCAGGCCGCCAGTCGGACGTACTGTAAGCGGCTACCAGGGACTCCTGGTAGCCGGACACCACGTGCCAAGCGGATGGCCAGACGTCTGCAGCCAGGTAGGCGACCACGAGAAATCCCGGTGGCCGAACCACGGACCCGCTCACCGGGGTCTGCACTGGGACTCGTTGATGGTGCTTCTGGACCGAGTTCGTCGACGCTGTTCGGGGCTCGGTGAGTCGCAGGGGTACTCCGATGCCGTGGGGCCGACGAAGGCGGTCCCACGGCGCCGATCGCCCCCAGCTATTGCCCTACGCCGCCACCTCCAGGCGATCATCGCCGCAGGGCCGAAGAGGGCGATCCCGCGGCACCGATCACCCCCAGCCGTTGCCCTACATCCGCCATCCCCAGGCGATCGTGAGGCCCCGGCCGCTCCGACTTTGCCACCAGCCCGGCCTCCCCGATGTCCGCAGAACCGAAGACCACATGGCCGCGTGCCTGGAGAGCCGCTGTCTGTGGAACACGATGTCCGTGTCCATCCATCCAGAGTGCCTCGTGTCCGTTCACACGCACCACCGACGCCCCACCCCCCGTTTCACGTGAAACCATCCACCCGCCAGCACCGCGGCGTGGCAACCCAGCCACAGCCCCCTCCCCCCGGGTGGGCATCTATGGATGACGTCCCGCAGAGCGGTGTAGTTTCTCCCCCGCTCCCCCTTGCTCTCGCCCACATCGGAAACCCACAACGAGATCGTTGATCCGCCATTTGGGTGGGACCCCACGCAAATGGCGGAGCAGCCCCGAGAGCGAGGGAGGCGGCGGGAGATGGGAAGTGCCCCTTCTGGATGAAGTTGGCGCCGGGACAGGTTATGACCGGCGATACGACACCTTGGCCTGGACGGTTTCCTGCGGGTTGCTGCAGCCCTCCTGTCAGCGAGAGGGACGCGAACGTCCGGGAGTAGATCGCCATGAGCACTGATGAGCTTGGTTGCCCGGGCACTCGGAGATTGCTTGACCCGCGTCGGCCAGAGGTTGATTGGCCCGGGCGCTCGGAGATTGGTTGGCCCGGGCACTCGGAGGATGGGCCGGGCTGGCTTCCCGGGTCGTATGGATCAGCGCGCGTGAAAGCATTCTCACCGTCGCGGCAAGAAATAGGTGTGATCGTGTACAACACGCGTAGCGGGAGAGATCAACCGGCGGTGCCGGCCGATCTCTTCGACCGCTACTTCGCCGAGATCCACCGGTACATCGCCCGTCGCCTGCCCACGGACGACGCTGACGACCTAGCCGCCGAGGTGTTCCTCGCGGCGTTGCGCGGCAGATATGACCCAGCGGTGGGAGAGGTCAGGCCCTGGCTGTACGGCATTGCTACCAACCTGGTCGCGCGGCACCGCCGTACCGAGACCACGCGGTGGAAGGCGCTCAGCCGCGCGGCGGAGCGTGACTGGGACGGCCACGAGGACCCGCACTGAATCGAGTACTCGATCGGGTGGACGCCGCGCGCTTCACCGCTCCGCTCGCAGGGGCGCTGGCCGCGCTGAAGCAGCGCGATCGCGACGTGGTGCTGCTGATCGCGTTGGGCGGTCTGAGTCACGCCGAGGTCGCTTCCGCCCTGAACATTCCCTACGGAACCGTCGCGTCCCGGCTCAACAGGGCACGCAAGCATCTGCGCGCGGCGCTGGGCGCGCTGAAGGAGGACATCGATGGATGAGCTCGAACTGCTCGCCCGGGCACTACCCGACGCGCCCCCGCCTTCGCCCGAGGTGGTCGCTCGCGCTCACGCCCGCCTCGCCGCTCACGCCCGCCTCGCCGGTGACGGCGAGCGCTCCCGCCCTGCCACCGGCCGTTCCCGCACTCGCGTGTGGGTGTGGGCGCTGAGCTCGGCCGTGGCCACGGCCGCGATTGTCATAGCGGCCACACTGGTGGCCAACCTGGTTTCTGCGCCTGCCCCGGTGCTGGTCCAACCACGGAACAACGAGTTGCTCGATCTAGCCGACCGCGTGGCACGCCTACCTGAAGGAAAGGGCGCCTACTGGCGGGAGGTGATCATCACTGGTGAACGGATCTCAGCGGGCGGCTACGACTTGCTGACCCGGCAGCGCATCGAGCGAACGGCTCCGCTGGACTCCGCGGAGAGGTCCATGCTGCAGACCTCCGTACCGAGCGCGCTCCCGGCCTCCGCACCCGACGAACGCGCATGGCGTGCGGCGGGAGCGCCGGCCCGAATCAAGCCGCGCTGCCCTAAGGACAACCCGGCCGATGAGTGCCGACCGATTCGGATCGCCGACCAGCCCCAAGGCTGCGAATGGCGCGACGGGGACGACGCTCGGGTCGGGGACCACTCCGTCGCGGACCTCACACTCGCCGATCTGGCTGCCATCCCCGCCGACCGGAACGGCCTGCTCGCCAAGCTCCGCGACTTTCACCGCATCTGGCAGAGCCGAGGGTTCGAGCAGCCGTTTGAGGAGTTCCTCCCTCTCGCGGGCAATCTTCTGTCCATGCCGATCCGCCCGCAACTTCGTGCCGCGATTCTGCGTCTGCTGGCGGAGCTTCCCGGCACCAAGGTGTACGGCACGGCGGCCGATCCGCTGGGCAGGCAGGCGTTGTCGGTCACGTTCACCCGCGACAGCGAGCAGCCTCAGTCGCGGGGATCGAAGTCGCTCCCCGCATACACGCGCACCCTCTTGGACATGGAGACCGGCACCACGCTAGCCCGGGCCAGTTATGTGCCGAGCGGTTCCAGAGGCGACATCCTGACTTACTACTCCGCGCAGGCGCCTGAGACGGGGTGGATCGCCTCTCGGCCCATACCGCCGAAGTCCTGCAAGGTCAGGTAGTCCGGGTCGGGGAAGCTCGCGCACAGGTACCGCCGACATTTTGCGGCCGGTGAATCGGCTTGTGGTGCGTTGGCATTGCCAGATCGCGCCGGCGAAGCGTTCCAGCGGAATGCACCACTCGCGGATGACGACCGGACTGGCCCGCCGGCGACTCGCCTACAAGTCGCCTGACAAGGGTGGGGTGAAAGGCGGGCTGCGGACGACCTGACTGAGTGGCCGAGAAACCACACTGCTCTGCGTGACGTCATCCAATGGATCACCTGACCGAGGCGGAGCCGTCCGCGCAGGCCGATGGCGCCAGAGCGGGTAGATGGTTTCACGTGAAACAGCGGCGTCGGTGGTGCGGCCAGGCAAAGGCGGCGGCCCGCTGCGGAGTGGCTGCCACCGCGAGGCGCGGGCGAGCAGCCCGCTCGGCGCGCCCACAGGCGGCACCCGGCACGGCGCGGCCGAGCTGCGCCGCCGCGGTGCTTGTGGGAGATCGGCACGGCGCGGCCGAGCTGCGTCAGCGCAGTGCTTGTGGGAGATCGGCGTAGCGCGGCCGAGCTGCGCCGGCGCAGTGCTTGTGGGATACCCAGAGAAGGGCCTTGTCGTGGCGTGGGCGCCTGCACGCCGCCCTACGGCCCATCCCACGGCTCGGCCGGTCCCACTGGTGGTGGGATCCACAATCTCGCCGTGAGACTTCTACCCGTGACGTGTAGGGCTGACGGACCGAGAAACCACGCCGCCCTGCGTGCCCGTCATCTCCGGCCTGCCCGCGACTCCCTTACAGTCGCCTGCAGATCGTCCACGACCCGCCTTTCACCCCCCACCCTCGGCCTCTACGGCCGTCCCCACAGGCCCCGCTCGGGACCTCCGCTCGGGGCGCCTGTGGGGACGCCCGCCGGAGCGTCCGCTCGGGACCCTCCTGGGGATGTCCGCTCAGGGGGTTCGGCTCGGGCCCCCGCTCGGGATGCCCGCTGGGGGTTCGGCTCGGGGTTCGGCTCGGGACGCCCGCTCGGGGTTCGACTCGGGACGCCCGTCGAGACCTTCGCTCGAGTGTTCGCTGGGGCGTTCGCTCAGGGCGCCCGTCGAGGTCGTCTTTCGAGGCTCGGAGGCTCGCCACTACGAGTGGCGGCGGTTGGTGGGGTCGGAGCTGGTGGCGTTTCACGTGAAACACGAGCTACTCCGGCGGCAGCCTCAGATCGGGTTCAGTGGGCCGACTTCCTTCAGGTGTTCGCCGTCGGTCCCCAGGCGACGCGGCGCCTCACCTGGCCATGGTTTCACGTGAAACGGCAAATGGTTTCACGTGAAACATGGGTCAGTCTTCGGCGTTCCTCATTGCGCGGGCGGCCTCGGGAGCCATAGTGCCGATGATGCGCTCAAGGTCATCGATCGTCGCGAACTCCACCACGATGCGCCCCTTACGACGACCGAGGTCGACTTTGACCTTGGTCTCGAAGTGGTCTGAGAGGCGGTCTGCGAGGTGGACGAGGCCGGGTGCGGAGGGCTTGTTGGGCTGGCGGTCGCGGGTGGCCTTGGGGGCCGCCTTGGAGCTGCCGAGGGAGACGATCTCTTCGACGGCCCTGACGGAAAGAAGTTCGGCGACGATCCGCTTGGCGAGTTGGATCTGCTCTTCCGGGCTGTCGAGGCTTAGGAGGGCGCGGGCATGGCCGGCGCTGACGGTGCCGGCGGCGACGCGGAGCTGGACCTCCGGCGGGAGGTTGAGCAAGCGAAGGGTGTTGGTGATGTGAGGACGGGATCGGCCGACCTTCTGGGCGAGCTCTTCATGTGTCGCCCGGAAGTCGTCGAGCAGTTGCTGGTACGCGGCGGCTTCTTCCAAGGCGTTGAGCTGCTCGCGCTGGAGGTTCTCGATCAGCGCGTCTCTGAGGAGCTCGTCATCCTGGGTGTTGCGGACGATCGCGGGGATCGGGTCGAGCTCAGCCAGTTGGCAAGCGCGCCAGCGGCGCTCCCCCATGATCAGCTCGTACTTGCCGCCGCCCACCGAGCGCACGACGATCGGTTGCAGCAGACCGACCTCGCGAATGGACGCGGACAACTCATGAAGGCGCTCGTCGTCGAAGACATCACGGGGCTGGCGCGGGTTGGGGACGATCGCGCTGAGGGCGATCTCCCTGAAGTACGCTCCGGCAATCGGCTTGGGGCCGGCGGTCTCCCCCGTTGCGCCATTCGCGGGGGCTACTGTCCCCGCGCCGTCAACGATGGGACCGGTCGGGATGAGTGCCCCGAGTCCCTTGCCCAATCCCCGCCGATGCTGACTCACTGCTTCTCCTCATCCACCGGGCCGATTCCGGTCACTCCAGGAGAGGTTACCGTCGTCAACGCAACAGGGTGCCCGCTCGCCACACGCGGTTCCTCCGGATTTACACCGCCACAACCTCACGCGTACACATCCGACCAGGCATGCACTCCGCAGGCCCTGTACCCCATGATTTTGGCCGCCAAGACAGACCGTTCAGAAAGATTCCAATCTTGGGGCGGGAGTTTGGGGGTGTGGGTGTGTAAGGAGGTGGGATGTTGGGGGGAGAGATGTGGGCGGTCGCGATGTGGGGGTGGGATGTGGGTGCAGGTGGTGGGGGTGCGGGAGGCGGAGGCGGGGTGCTGGCGGCGTGGGTGGAGGTGCAGGAGGCGGAGGCGGGGTGCGGGGAGTTTGGCCGAGGTGGTGGGCATCACCGCGTGCCGTGCGTCGCTCGCAGGCCGTCTTCGCCGCGCTACCCTCGCACGTCGTCTTGTCGACGTCCCGCATCACGCATCCCGTGGGAGTGTCCGGACTTGGAGGGCATGGTGAGCGACCCACGGTCCATGAGCTGTGCCGACGAACCCGCCCCGCCTGCACGGCCTCCACGGGGCCGTCGGGGCGCCGCCAGGTCCTACCCTCTGAACGCCCGGTGTTGTGCCCCGTGTGCCCTGTGTATCGGTGAATATCGCTGTGTGCCGACATGTGCTTCCTGTGATGCCTCTAATGGTTGAGGCCCTAGCGATGCCTGTGGCTGGCCAGAGCCCGCGGTGCAGGGGGTGCCTGTGGTGCAGGGGGTGCCTGTGGTGCAGGGGGTGCCTGTGGTGCAGGGGGTGCCTGTGGTGCAGGCGATGTAGGCGCTGCCTGTGGTAGTGCGACCTGCGCCCTGGTGCCTGTGTAGTACGTGGGGCGGGTGTGCTGTGCGTGCGCTTTGATAACGCCTTGCGGACACCGTTGGGCAGCGGCGTGAGCCGCCTGTGGATCCTGTGGATCAACGCGGAAACGAGCATGGGGTCGGGGGACGAACGGGAGCGCTCCCTACGGACGCGGTGAGACGAGCGGGAGCGGTCTCCGTACTGACGCGAGGAGGCGAACGGGAGCGGTCCGCACGGGCAACGGGTGGTGAGGATCGTGCCGCTGCCAGAGACAAGAGGTCACGGCCGTGCTGGTGCGGGAAACGAGCGGTAAGAGATGGTCTGTGTTGATGTGGGAAACGAGCAGCAGAGGATCGTCCCTACGAATACGAAATAGTAGAAACCGGGACCAGCCCACGGGTGAGGGGCCATCGGTGGACAGCCCGTGGAAACGAACCCAGGAGTAGGACGGTCGGCAGAGCGGCCGCCGCATTCAGGTCACACGAGACACCAGCGGCCGCACAAAGATCAGCCCTACGACACGGCAACAGGTCAGACGGCGGCACGGTGGGCGATTTCTCGGGCGGCGTCCATGTAGGCCATGGCGCCACTCGAGCCAGGGTCATACGTCATCACCGACTGCCCATAGCTGGGCGCCTCAGAAAGGCGGACGCTGCGCGGGATGACCGTGCTGAGAACCGTCTCCCCGAAGTGGGCGCGGACCTCGTCGGCGACCTGGGACGCCAGCCGGGTGCGGCCGTCATACATGGTGAGGACGATCGTCGACAGGCTGAGCGTGGGGTTCAGGTGTGCCTTGATGAGGTCGACGTTGCGGAGGAGCTGGCCCAGGCCCTCCAGCGCGTAGTACTCGCACTGGATGGGGATCATGACCTCTTCGGCGGCGACCAGGGCGTTGACGGTCAGGAGGCCGAGCGATGGCGGGCAGTCGATGATGATGTAGTCGAGCTCGATCGCCTCGAACGCCCCCAGCGCGCGCCTGAGGCGGGCTTCCCGGGCGACAAGTGAGACGAGCTCGATCTCGGCGCCGGCGAGGTCGATGGTGGCGGGGGCGCAATAGAGGCCCGGCATGTCCGGCACCTCCTTGACGATGTCGGCCATCGGCAAGTCGTCAACGAGCACTTGATAGACATCCGGGACATCGCCCCGGTGCTCGGTGGCCAGGGCCGTGGACGCGTTGCCCTGAGGGTCGAGGTCGACCACGAGTACGCGCTGGCCGTGCATCGAGAGCGCGGCGGCGATGTTGACCGAAGTCGTGGTCTTTCCGACGCCGCCCTTCTGGTTCGCCACCGCGATCACTCGGCACTTGGGCGGCCTGGGCCAGGCGCCGTCGCCTCCCCCGGGCGCTTCGCCCGCCTTGGCGGCGGCTGTTTGGGTGGCAGATGTTTCACGTGAAACCACTGAGCTGAGCGCCTCTCGTACCAACGGCGAATCACCGGGGTTTAGGGGGGTCTGGGTCACGTTGGCCATCCTTTCAACCAGTGGCAGGCCGGTGCCAGGAATTCGCTGTCGCGACACGCCCATTTCGGGCCAGCCAACCCCGCTGGGACTCTCGGACAGAGGGCTGTCCGGCCAGCCAAGACCGCTTGACGCGATTGGCACGACCGTCACCTCCTTCGTCGCCGCCTACCGGGCTCCGGCGCGCGACCTGCTACCACCCGAACCAATGTTGCAGGCGGCTCGACCTTACCGCGCCCGACACTCACAAGCTCGGCTGTCCTCGCCCCGATGGCCCGCAATTGGGGCTCCGCCTCGGCAAGTTCCTCCGCGGCGCGCTCCCCCTTCATGGCGATCAACTCGCCACCTTCGCGAAGAAGTGGCATGGCCCACTTCAGCAGCCGGTCAAGCGGCGCGACCGCGCGGGCGCTGGCGACGTCGAATTCGCGCTTGCCCGCCAGCTCTTCCGCGCGACCGCGCAACACCTCGACGTTGTCCAGTTTGAGCGCTTCGACGCACTCCTCCAGGAATACGGTACGGCGAAGCAGCGGCTCCAACAGGGTCACTGTGATGTCCTGCCGTACGATCGCCAGCACGAGGCCCGGCAACCCGGCGCCCGAGCCGATGTCGACCAGCCGCACCTCCGGCGGCACGGCCTCGGCGACGACGGCGCAGTTGAGCAGATGACGATCCCAGATCCGTGGGACCTCGCGGGGGCCCAGCAGCCCGCGTACCACCCCAGGACCGGCGAGGAGCTCGGCGAACGCCTGTGCGCGGCCCCAAGCCTCACCGGTGAAGACCTCTCGCGCCACATCAGGCGGAGGCGGCAGCTCACGCGCTTCGTCGGGCGGAGGCGGCAGCTCGTCGGTCACTGGTGGGTGGCCCTTCCTTGGGGGTCATGGGCGATGCTCTGTCTCTACTCAAGGCTAGGTGAGCGATCACTTGGGAAGACTAGCGGGCCGCCCTGAATGAGGGGCGCGCGCCACACTCCCTGCACTCCGCGCCGAGGTGGAGGTCGTGGAAGA
This sequence comes from Nonomuraea sp. NPDC048901, assembly GCF_040649695.1. Classification (NCBI taxonomy): domain Bacteria; kingdom Bacillati; phylum Actinomycetota; class Actinomycetes; order Streptosporangiales; family Streptosporangiaceae; genus Nonomuraea; species Nonomuraea sp. NPDC048901. The sequence continues at coordinate 155,681 of NZ_JBEZFW010000001.1, forward strand.
CCGGACAGTGGCCATAATGCTCCAAATTTCACAAATAATGCCAAAGGGTAAATGAAGCAGCAATGGGCCACGGAGCGGACAAGCTGTACGTACATGAAGAGTGCCCTCACGCGAACCGGCCGCCGTCCCCCGAGTGCGGGACGGCGGCCGGTCGGCGAGCGAGTGTGCGTACGTGCGGTCAGACCGGGAGTACGACCACGTAGCGGTGCGGTTCCTCCCCCTCGGACTCGCTACGGAGCCCGGCGGCCGCCACCGCGTCATGGACGATCTTGCGCTCGAAGGGCGTCATCGCGTGCAGCGCCTTGGGCTCGCCCTTCTCCTTCACCTCGTTGGCGATCTCGGTGCCGAGCTTGGTGAGCTCGGCACGGCGCCGCTCACGGTAGCCGGCGACGTCGAGCATCAGCCGGGACCGCTCCCCCGTCTGCCGGTGCACGGCCAGGCGGGTCAGCTCCTGGAGCGCCTCCAGGACCTCCCCCTCGGGCCCGACAAGGCCGGTGCCCTTGAGGCCCACGACCGAGACCAGCGCGCGGTCACCTTCGACGTCCATGTCGATGTCGCCGTCGATGTCGGCGATATCCAGGAGACCCTCGACGTAGTCTGCCGCGATCTCGCCTTCCTGCTCGAGCGCGTTGAGATCAGGAGTCTTCTCCTGCTCGGCCTCGGTCATGGCCGGCCTCTCCTTCGTGTTCACGACTTCTTGCTGCCGGTGCGCTTGCTGCGGGACTGACGACTGGGCTGCTGCCGAATGATCTTAGGCTCCGGCGGCGCGGAAGGCACTTCCTCTTCCGGAGTGGCGCCCTTGCGGAGTTTCGACAGCAGGCCGGTCTTCGGCTCGACCGGGACCACGTTGCCCTTGGCGTCGAACTGCGGCATCGGGTGGCGGCTGTAGAACCAGTGCTGCTGACCGAGCGTCCACAGGTTCGTGGTGACCCAGTACATGATCAGGCCGAGCGGGAAGTTGAGGCTGAAGAAGGCGAACAGCGGAGAGATGTACATCAGGATCTTCTGCTGCTGCGCCATGGGGTTGTCCGGCATCTGGGCCATGGAGCGGGTGACGCTCTGCCGGACGGTGAGGAACGTGGTCAGCGAGCTGATCGCCACGAAGACGCCGAGCACGATCTTCGTTGTGACGACGGTGGCCCCGAAGCTTTCGACCTGGGCCTGCGACATCCAGAAGTTGGCCGGCAGCGGCGCGCCGAAGATGTGCGCGGATCGGGCGCTGTCGACGAGCTGCTGCGTCATGCCGTAGACCGGGCGGCCGTCGGCCATGGCCCGCAGCACGGTGAACATCGAGATGAAGATGGGGAACTGCGCGACCACGGGCAGGCAGCCACCGAGCGGGTTGGCGCCCGCTCCCTGGTAGACCGCCATGACTTCCTGGTTCATGCGCTGCTTGTCGTTCTTGTAGCGCTTGCGGAGCTCTGCCACCTTGGGGGCGAGTTCCTGCATCTTGCGCGACGAGCGCATCTGCTTCAGGAAGAGCGGGAAGATCAGGACCCGCATGAAAACGGTCAGCGTGATGATGGTCAGGGCCCATGTCAGCCCGCTGTCCGGGTTGAGGAATGTGCTGTATCCCTGATGGATCCAGATGATGACATGGGCTACGGCTTCATAGAGCCAGCTCAGCCAGGACAGCTCCACCGAGCTATCTCCCTTGCGTTTCGTGGGACCGAACCGGGCGTGGGGGCACCGGGTCTATACCTCCGGGATGGAATGGGTGGCACCGCCCGATGCGCCGGACAGTCAGCCATGTGCCGCGCAATGCACCATGTACGGCTATCGCTTCGAGCCCGTAGGCACTGCACGACGGATAGAAACGGCAACGTGGACCGAGCATCGGGCTGATGAAGGCCCGATAGAACCGGATCGGGATGATCAATGCCCGAGCGGGGAGGCTCGGCATCCCTTGCGGCTGCTCCGTCATCTGTGTCCATCCATCGCGGACTCGCGCCGCCTGAACAAACGATCCAACGCGAGGTCGAGCTCGGCGGCAAGGTGCTCGTATCGCGCTGACGCAGCCGGTGGATTGGCGCGTACCACCAGCAGGCTACCTCGCGGGAGCCGGTCGAGACGGTCCCGCATCAGGTGTCGGAGCCGCCGCTTGACCTTGTTACGCACGGCGGCGCCACCCACAGCTCGGCTCACCACGAAACCAACCAGAGGCGTCGAATCCCCAGAAATGCTTAGATGCACTACCAGGGTAGGACGGCCCGCGCGCTTCCCACGCTTGACGGCCGCCTCGAACTCCTCCCCGCGTCGCATGCGGGATTGACGGGAAAGCACCATATACGCCTATCGCCCGCCGGCGGACTTCACCGGCGGGCGGACTATCGGACGCGAGTCGATCAGGCCGACAGCGTTTCGCGGCCCTTACGGCGGCGAGCGGCCAGGATGGCGCGACCGGCCCGGGTGCGCATCCGCAGCCGGAAGCCGTGGGTCTTCGCGCGGCGACGGTTGTTCGGCTGGAAAGTACGCTTGCTCACGGGTGGGCTCCAGGCTTGAAGGTGCGCCGCAGGGGCGCTGATACACACATGGCTGGCTTGCCAAGAGAGCGAGGGCACGCGAAATAGCCGTCGCGTGACAAGCCGACCATGGCACGTTACGGGGCAAGCATGCCCCAGGTCAAACTGGCGGCCCGGCGAACGGGGTTATCCACTAATCCACATGCGGGTTTTCCACATCCTCGGCCACGTCCACAGTATGTGCACTCAGGTACCACTAGGCTGTGGACAACGCTTGAACACAGCTGTGCACAGAGCTACTGTCAGCCCTCCCAGAGCCGCTCAGGCCCTGTGCATAACCTGTGGATGGCCTGTGGATGATGTGGGTGTCCAGCTCGCCCGCCACGCTGTGGACCAAGGCGCCGGCCGCCCCTGCGGGTGGGAGTTCCATGTGGATAACTCGCCCCGGTGGACAGCCAGTGACGGCGCACCGACGACTTGTGACGTACGTGTGCGAAGCGCCAATAGCCAGGCCGCAACGGCACCAATGCCCGCACTGGGCAAGCGGTAAACGATCGATCGCGGGGGGCCGCGAGAGGAAGGAGGGGTAGCGCACATGAACCATGTCGACCTCGGCACGGTATGGGCGAGGGCCCTGAGCAACTTCCTCAACGAGAACGTCCCCATACAGCAGCGCACCTGGCTCTCCATGGTGCGCCCGATCGCCCAAGCAGACGACACGATCGTGCTGGGCGTCCCCAACGACTTCCTGAAGGACCTCATCGAAGGGAAGCTGCGGCCCCTCGTGGCCCACGCGCTCTCCCAGGAGCTCGGCCGGGCGATGCGCCTGGCCGTGATGATCGACACGACGGCCCCCGAGCAGCAGATGCCGGACCTTCATCCACAGCCTGTGGCTCAAAATTATCCCCAGGGCCTGGACCCCCAGCCACGTTATGCACAACCCCCATCGGCCCAGCACTACCAGGCTTCCGAGCCTCCGCAGTTCTATTCTCCACAGCCGGACCCGGCCCAGATATCCACCGAATATCCACAGCCCACGTTCACTTTTGAACAGGGGCAGTCCCCTGTGGAGAAACTGCCGGAGCCGACGCACAACCGCTGGGAAGCGAAGAGCAACAAGCCCAGCGAACCCGCCCGGCTCAACCAGAAGTACACCTTCGAGACATTTGTCATCGGGGCCAGCAACCGATTCGCCCACGCGGCCGCCGTGGCCGTAGCCGAATCCCCCGCAAAGGCGTACAACCCTCTCTTTATTTATGGTGACTCGGGCCTGGGGAAGACCCACCTCCTGCACGCGATCGGGCATTACGCCCAGAGCCTGTACGACGGCGCGCGGGTGAGATACGTGAGCTCGGAAGAGTTCACCAACGACTTCATCAACAGCATCCGCGACCACAAGGCCGACGGCTTCCGCGGCCGCTACCGGGCGATCGACATCCTGCTCGTGGACGACATCCAGTTCCTGGAGGGCAAGGAGCAGACGCAGGAGGAGTTCTTCCACACCTTCAACACCCTCCATAACGCCAACAAGCAGATCGTGATCTCCAGCGACCGAGCGCCGAAGCAGCTGATCACGCTGGAGGACCGGCTGCGCAACCGGTTCGAGTGGGGCCTGATCACCGATGTCCAGCCGCCCGAGCTGGAGACCCGCATCGCGATCCTCAGGAAGAAGGCCATCCAGGAGGGCCTGGCCGCCCCGCCCGAGGTCCTGGAGTACATCGCCAGCCGCATCTCCACCAACATCCGCGAGCTGGAGGGCGCCCTGATCAGGGTCACCGCCTTCGCCAGCCTCAACCGGCAGGGCGTCGACCTCCAGCTGGCCGAGGTGGTGCTGAAGGACCTGATCACCTCCGACGGCGGCCACGAGATCACCATCGCCACGATCATGGCCAAGACCGCCGAATACTTCGGCATCAGCATCGACGACCTCTGCGGCAGCTCGCGCAGCAGGGCTCTGGTCAACGCCAGGCAGATCGCGATGTATCTGGTACGCGAGCTGACCGACCTGTCGCTGCCGAAGATCGGGCAGCAGTTCGGCGGCCGCGATCACACGACCGTCATGCACGCCGAGCGCAAGATCCGCTCGCTCATCGCGGAGCGCAGGTCGATGTACAACCAGGTCAACGAGCTAACAATGCGTATCAAACAGACGTCGCGCGGATCCTGACCGTCATGCACAGCCTGTGGATAACACTGTGGATCAGGGGAAACGTCAGATCGCGGCGGCCGTACGCCCCATCTTCGCCTGAAAAATCCTGCGCGATGCCTGGGGATAAAGTTGGGGACATCCTGAGGACAACCTGGGGACATCCGGTGGATGACTTGTGGACGGCCTGTGCACAGTCGAAAAAGGGTCTCTCACGAGGCCGTTTAGCCCGTGGATAACCTGTGGAAAGCCGGTGGATGACCAGTGGATGAACGCACCATGATCTGGGGACGAGCTGTGGGCAACGAACTTTCATCCCCAGGCGGCGAAGTTTCCCCCAGGCGTAATCCACCGAGCATGTGGGCGACGCCACGCAAGCTGACCAGGGGAAACGCCCGTTGTCCACACTATCCACAGCCCCTAGTGTGAAGACCACCTATCTCTCTTACTAAGAAACTCAAGACCCATAGAGGGGTTCTCCCGGAACTCGAGTGCGGGAGAGGCAACACTTGAATCAACGACGAACTCAGGAGGCTGATGACCGTGATGTTCCGAATCGAGCGAGACGTCCTCGCTGAGGCGGTGGCATGGACGGCACGCAGCCTGCCCGCGCGACCGTCGGTCCCCGTTCTCGCCGGAATGCGGATGGAGGTCACCGAGGACCAGCAGCTGAAGCTGTCGGGCTTCGACTACGAGGTCTCCGCCGAGGTGACGCTCGAACTCCACACCGGTGAGGCCGGCGTCGTCCTGGTCTCCGGCAAGCTGCTCGCCGAGATCACCCGCGCGCTTCCCGCACAGCCTGTGGACTTCGTCGTGGAGGGAGCCAAGGCGGTCGTCACTTGTGGCAGCGCCCGGTTCACCCTGCTGACCATGCCTGTGGAGGACTACCCGTCGCTGCCGGCCATGCCGCCGGCCGCCGGCCGGGTGGGCAGCGACGTCTTCGCCGCCGCCGTCGGCCAGGTCGCCGTCGCCGCGGGCAGGGACGACACGCTGCCCATGCTCACCGGCGTACGGATGGAGATCGAGGGCGACACCGTGACCCTCGCCGCGACCGACCGCTACCGCTTGGCCGTACGCGAGCTGAAATGGCAGCCCGACCAGCCCGACTTCGCGGCGATCGCGATGATCCCCGGCAAGACGCTCGCCGACTCGGCCAAGGCGCTGGGCGCGACGGGCGCCGAGGTGGAGATCGCGCTCAGCTCGGCGGGCGGCACCGGCGAGGGCATGATCGGTTTCTCCAGCGCCGGGCGGCGGACCACGACGCGGCTGCTCGACCCCGAGTTCCCCAAATACCGCTCGCTGCTGCCGACGGAGTTCTCGGCGCGCGCCGACCTGTCCACAAGCTCGTTCGTCGAGGCGGTCAAGCGCGTGGCCCTGGTCGCCGAGCGCAACACTCCGGTACGCCTGGCGTTCAAGAGCGGCGAGGTCGTGCTGGAGGCCGGCAGCGGCGACGAGGCCCAGGCCGTCGAGGTGCTGCCGGTGGACTACGAGGGCGAGGAGATGAACATCGCCTTCAACCACCAGTTCCTGCTGGAAGGGCTGGGCGCGATCGACTCGGACGTCGCCCGGCTACAGATGACCACGTCCACCAAGCCCGCCATCCTCACCGGTGGAAAGCCTGTGGATGACGGCGGAGTCCCCGACTACCGTTACCTGATCATGCCGATCCGCTTGTCGAGCTGAAAATCCCATCGGGGATTATGGAGGCCTGACTAGGGGAGTTGGTACATCATGCAGATCGGCATGGTCGGACTTGGCAGGATGGGCGGCAACATGGCCGAAAGGCTGCGCCGCGGAGGTCACGAGGTCGTGGGCTATGACCACAACCGGGAGGCCAGCGACGTCGGCAGCTTGAAGGAGCTGGTCGACAGGCTGGAGGCGCCGCGCGCGGTCTGGGTGATGGTCCCGGCCGGCAAACCCACCCAGCAGACGGTCGACGAGCTCGGCAAACTCCTCTCCGAGGGCGACATCGTCATCGACGGCGGTAATTCACACTATGTGGATGACCAGAAGCACGCCGCCGAGCTCGCCGAGCGCGGCATCCGCTTCGTCGACTGCGGCGTGAGCGGCGGCGTCTGGGGGCTGCAGAACGGCTACGCGCTGATGTGCGGCGGCGACGAGGCCGTGGTCCAGCACATGATGCCGATCTTCGAGACGCTCAAGCCCGAAGGCGAGGACGGCTTCGTCCACGCGGGCGAGGTCGGCGCGGGACACTTCGCCAAGATGGTCCACAACGGCATCGAGTACGGCATGATGCAGTCCTTCGCCGAGGGCTGGGAGCTCCTGGAAGCCTCCGACATCGTCAAGGACGTCAAGGGCTGCTTCAGCAGCTGGCGTACCGGCACCGTCATCCGCTCCTGGCTGCTCGACCTGCTGGTGCGGTCACTCGACAGCGACGAGCACCTCGAGGAGCTGCGCGGTTACGCACAGGACTCCGGCGAGGGCCGGTGGACCGTTCAGGCGGCGGTGGACCACGCCGTGCCGCTGCCGGTGATCACCGCCGCGCTGTACGCCAGGTTCGCCTCGCGTCAGGAGGACCCGCCCGCGATGAAGGTGGTGGCCGCGCTGCGCAACCAGTTCGGCGGCCACCCGATCGCCTCGGCGGAGGGCTCGACGGGCATGGGCGCCGACTCCCCCGGCGCCGACGTGACCCCGCCGAAGGTGCGCTGAGCCTCCTGAACGTGCGCTGACCCGATACCGGTTCATCCGAGATCGGTTATCCACAGGCGCACGCCGGTGACCCCAGTGAGCTGCGTGGCCCACTAACCTTCTTGGGGTGCACGTCGCCCACCTGTCGCTGACCGACTTCCGGTCCTACGCCTCCGTGGAGCTCGGCCTGGAGCCGGGCGTCACGGCGTTCGTGGGGCCCAACGGCCAGGGCAAGACCAACCTGGTCGAAGCCCTCGGCTACGTCGCGACGCACTCCAGCCACCGGGTGGCGAGCGACGCGCCTCTCGTACGACGGGGCGCGAGCCGGGCCATCGTGCGCTGCGCCATCCACAGGGACGACCGGCGGGCGCTGGTCGAGCTGGAGATCAACCCGGGGCGCGCCAACCGCGCCCGGCTCAACCGCTCCCCCGTGTCCAGGCCCCGCGACGTCATCGGACTGCTGCGCACGGTGCTGTTCGCCCCCGAGGACCTGTCGATGGTCAAGGGCGATCCCTCTGAGCGGCGGCGCTTCCTCGACGAGCTGCTGGTGAGCCGCACTCCGCGGTTCGCCGGCGTACGCGCCGACTACGACCGCGTGCTGAAGCAGCGAGGAGCGCTCCTGCGTGCCGCCTCCCAGGCCCGCAGAGGGGCCAGGAGCGCCCGAAGGGCCGAGAGTGACACAGGATTCTCGGCGGCGGGCGCCGGAGACGTCCTGAGCACTCTGGAGGTCTGGGACGCGCATCTGGCGAGACACGGCGCGGAGCTCCTCCAAGCACGGCTCGATCTCATCGACGCGCTGCGCCCGCTGGTCGCCGGAGCCTATGCCGCGCTGGCCCCCACGAGTGCCCCCGCGACACTGGCCTATCGCAGCACTTTGTCCACAGGCAGCGACGCGGCTGAGGACGAAGTCCCCGGTGAGACGGGATCTTCCGATACACAGACGTTATCCACAGACTTGGGGAAAACCCTTGAAGAACGACTCCGCGAGCGGCTATTGGAAGTCCGCGCGGCCGAGCTGGAGCGGGGTGTCACGCTCGTCGGCCCGCACCGCGACGACCTGATCCTGGGCCTCGGCGAGCTGCCCGCGCGCGGCTACGCCAGCCATGGCGAGTCGTGGTCGTTCGCCTTGGCGCTGCGCCTGGCCGCCTACGACCTGCTCCGGGCCGAGGGCGGCGACCCGGTGCTGATCCTGGACGACGTCTTCGCCGAGCTCGACAGCCAGCGCAGGCGCCGCCTGTCCGAGATCGTCGCCCCCGCCGAGCAGGTGCTCATCACCGCGGCGGTGGCCGACGACGTGCCCGGGGAGTTGATCGGGGCCAGGTTCGACGTCGCAGAAGGGAGTGTGACGCGTGTCCGCTGAGAGCAACCCGCGCGGATCCGCCAACGGGTCTGCTGACGGCACCTCCCGGGTGCCTACCGATGACAACCCCACGGCCAGGGGCGCGGCGATGGCCAGGGAGAAGCTGGCCCAGGCCAAGGCCGACGCGGCCAAGCGCGGCCAGCTCCCCCGCCGCGAGCCCAGGCGCAGGGCGGGGGCGCGCAGGGACGCCGGCGATCCACAGCTTTTCGGACGCGCGATCTCCGACCTGCTGGCCGACCGCGGCTGGGAGCGGTCGGCGGCCGTCGGCGGGGTGTTCGGCCGCTGGTCCGACATCGTCGGTCCCGAGCTCGCCGCGCACACCAAGCCCGATTCGTTCGACGACGGCGAGGTGCTCATCCTGGCCGACTCCACCGCCTGGGCGACCCAGGTACGCCTGCTCGCGCGCACTCTCGTACGCCGGCTCAACGAGGAGCTCGGACACGGCACGGTGACGAAGGTGAAGGTCAGAGGCCCGCAGAACGCACCGCGCGCGGCCGGGGGCCTGAGGGTGACCGGCAGCAAGGGCCCGGGAGACACCTACGGCTGAGCCGGATCGGCGACAAACCCATGGGCCGGACCCGCGAGAAAACCCATCAGAGAGCCGCAGACGCGATGACCCCCATTCCTGTGGGGGGATGCTCGAAGAGGGGGAAAACAAGCGACAGGCCGTTACAGGCGCGTTCAATGCCACCTTGGGCCCTCAGAGCCGGTAGAATGAAACTGGATTCCGGACACGTCCGTTTGCGTGTCACCCCCGGCACGTATGCGGCGCCGATTCCCCCGGGTGATCAACGCAACGGGGCACTCACGACGGTGACGGGCACGGCAGGGGCAGCTTGACAACGGTCGCCTCCCCAGCCGCGTGTCCGCGGCAGGAGGATTTGGCACTTGTCCTACGACGCTAGCTCAATCACCGTACTCGAAGGGCTTGAGGCGGTTCGCAAGCGCCCGGGTATGTATATCGGCTCGACCGGTGAGCGCGGTCTGCATCACCTGGTCTACGAAATCGTCGACAACTCGGTGGACGAGGCCCTCGCCGGCCACGCCGACCGCATCGACGTCACCCTGCTCGCCGACAACGGTGTGCGGGTCATCGACAACGGCCGCGGCATCCCGACCGGCATCCACCCGGTCGAGAAGCGTTCCGCCGTCGAGGTCGTGCTGACCACGCTGCACGCGGGCGGCAAGTTCGACGGCAAGTCGTACGCCGTGTCCGGAGGTCTGCACGGCGTCGGCTCGGCCGTCGTCAACGCGCTGTCCACCGCCATGGAGGTGGAGGTCAAGCAGAACGGCCACATCTGGCGGCAGCGCTACGAGCACTCCAAGCCGACCGCGCCACTGGCGACGGACGGGGAGACCACCGAGACCGGCACCACGATCACGTTCTGGGCCGACGAGGCGATCTTCGAGACCACCACCTGGAACTTCGAGACGCTCTCGCGGCGCTTCCAGGAGATGGCCTTCCTCAACAAGGGCCTGACGATCGTGCTGCGCGACGAGCGGCCCGACCACGTCAACGGCGAGGTCGTCGAGGTCACCTACTGCTACCAGGGCGGTCTGTCCGACTTCGTGACGCACCTCAACTCCAAGAAGGAGCCCGCGCACGCGTCGGTCATCGACTTCGAGGAGCACGGCGACGGCGTCTCCGTAGAGATCGCCATGCAGTGGAACAACTCCTACAGCGAGTCCGTCTACACCTTCGCCAACACCATCAACACGGCTGAGGGCGGCACCCACGAGGAGGGCTTCCGCGCGGCGCTGACGTCGATCGTCAACCGCTACGCGCGCGAGCAGAAGTTCCTCAAGGAGGGCAAGGACGACAACCTCTCCGGCGAGGACGTCCGCGAGGGCCTGACCGCGATCGTCTCGATCAAGCTGGCCGACCCGCAGTTCGAGGGGCAGACCAAGACGAAGCTCGGCAACACCGAGGCCAAGTCGTTCGTTCAGAAGGCCTGCAACGACCACCTGCGCGCCTGGTTCGAGCGCAACCCCGGCGAGGCCAAGGACATCATCAACAAGTCGCTGCAGGCCGCCAGGGCCCGCCTCGCGGCTCGCCAGGCCCGCGACCTGACGCGGCGCAAGTCGCTGCTGGAGTCGGGCAGCGGCCTGCCGGGCAAGCTGGCCGACTGCCAGTGGAACGACCCCGACAAGTGCGAGCTGTTCATCGTCGAGGGCAACTCGGCCGGCGGCTCGGCCAAGGGCGGCCGCGACTCGCGTTTCCAGGCGATCCTGCCCATTCGCGGCAAGATCCTCAACGTCGAGAAGGCCCGGGTCGACAAGGTCCTGCAGAACACCGAGGTCCAGTCGCTGATCACGGCCATGGGCACCGGCGTGCACGACGAGTTCGACATCAGCAAGCTGCGCTACAACAAGCTGATCCTGATGGCCGACGCCGACGTCGACGGCCAGCACATCACCACACTGCTGCTGACGCTGCTGTTCAGGTTCATGCGCCCGCTGATCGAGGGCGGCCACGTCTACCTGTCGCAGCCGCCCCTCTACAAGATCAAGTGGGACCGCAAGGGCGACGACGCCTCCTACGCCTACTCCGACCGCGAACGCGACGCGATCATCGAGGACGGCATCGGCCGCGGCAAGCGTGACCCCCGCTCCCACGACGGGGTCCAGCGGTTCAAGGGTCTCGGCGAGATGAACGCCAACCAGCTGTGGGAAACCACCATGAACCCTGACAGCCGCATCCTGCTACAGGCCACGCTCGACGACGCCGCCCAGGCGGACGAGATGTTCAGCGTGCTCATGGGTGAGGACGTCGAGGCGCGCAGGGCCTTCATCATCCGCAATGCGCGAGATGTCCGTTTCCTAGACGTGTAGCGCTCAGCCGTACAGTAGAAAAGGATCTTCACACGTGACGGAAGTGAACACTCCGCCTCCACCGTCTTCGGACCGCATCGAACCGGTCGACATCCAGACCGAGATGCAGCGCAGCTACATGGACTACGCGATGTCGGTCATCGTCTCGCGTGCCCTGCCGGACGTGCGTGACGGTCTCAAGCCGGTGCACCGCCGCGTGCTCTACGCGATGTACGACGGCGGCTACCGCCCCGACCGCGGCTACTTCAAGTGCTCGCGCGTCGTCGGTGACGTCATGGGTTCCTACCACCCCCATGGCGACACCTCGATCTACGACGCCCTCGTACGCCTGGCGCAGCCCTGGTCGCTGCGCCACCCGCTGGTCGACGGGCAGGGCAACTTCGGCTCTCCGGGCAACGACGCGCCCGCGGCGATGCGCTACACCGAGTGCAAGCTCGCGCCCATCGCCATGGAGATGCTGCGCGACATCGACAAGGAGACCGTCGACTTCCAGCCCAACTACGACGGCCGCTCCCAGGAGCCCGTCGTACTCCCGGCGCGCTTCCCCAACCTGCTGGTCAACGGTTCGGGCGGCATCGCGGTCGGCATGGCGACCAACATCCCGCCGCACAACCTGCGCGAGGTGGCCGAGGCCGTCAAGTGGTCGCTGGACAACCCCGAGGCCTCCGAAGAGGAGCTGCTCGAGGCGGCCATCGCGCGGGTCAAGGGCCCCGACTTCCCGACCAAGGGCCTGATCGTCGGCCGCCGGGGCATCGAGGACGCCTACCGCACCGGCCGCGGCTCGATCACCATGCGCGCCGTCGTCGAGGTCGAGGAGGACAACAAGGGCCGTCACGCCCTCGTCGTCACCGAACTCCCCTACCAGGTCAACCCCGACAACCTCTCCTACAAGATCGCTGAGCTGGTCAAGCAGGGCAAGGTCACCGGCATCGCCGACGTCCGCGAGGAGTCGTCGTCGCGGGTCGGCCAGCGGCTGGTCATCGTGCTCAAGCGCGACGCCGTCGCCAAGGTCGTGCTCAACAACCTGTACAAGCACACCCAGCTCCAGGACACCTTCGGCGCCAACATGCTGGCCCTGGTCGACGGGGTGCCGCGTACGCTGCGGCTCGACCAGTTCATCACCTACTACGTGGCGCACCAGATCGAGGTCATCGTCCGGCGGACGCGCTACCTGCTGCGCAAGGCCGAGGAGCGGGCCCACATCCTGCGGGCGCTGCTCAAGGCGCTCGACCGGATGGACGAGGTCATCGCGCTGATCAGGCGCTCGCCGTCGGCCGCGGAGGCCCAGGGCGGCCTGATGACGCTGCTGGAGATCGACGAGATCCAGGCCCAGGCCATCCTCGATATGCAGCTGCGCAAGCTCGCCGCCCTGGAGCGCCAGGCGATCCAGGACGAGTTCGAGGCGCTGATGACGGCGATCGCCGACTACCAGGACATCCTGAGCTCGGAGCCCCGGCAGCGGCAGATCGTCGGTGACGAGATGGCCGAGATCGTCGCCCGCTTCGGCAACGACCGGCAGACCGAGATCGTCGCGTACGACGGCGACATGTCGATCGAAGACCTCATCGCCGAGGAAGAGATCGTCGTCACTATCACCCGCGGCGGCTACGCCAAGCGCACCCGTACCGACCTTTACCGGGCGCAGAAGCGTGGCGGCAAGGGCGTCAGGGGCGCGCAGCTGCGCCAGGACGACATCGTCGACCACTTCTTCGTCACGACGACCCATCATTGGTTGCTGTTCTTCACGAACAAAGGCCGCGTTTACCGCGTCAAAGCGTACGAACTGCCCGACGCCGCGCGCGACGCGCGGGGCATGCACCTGGCGAACCTGCTGGCCATGCAGCCCGACGAGACGGTAATGGAGGTCCTCGACCTGCGTGACTACGACGTCGCCCCTTACCTCGTGCTGGCCACCCGCAGCGGCCTGGTGAAGAAGACCCGCCTGTCGGAGTACGACTCCCCCAGGTCCGGTGGTCTGATCGCGATCAACCTGCGGGATGACGACGAGGTCATCGGGGCTCGCCTGGTCTCCGAGGAGGACGACCTGCTGCTCGTCTCCAAGGGCGCGCAGTCCGTCCGCTTCACCGCCTCCGACGAGGCGCTGCGCCCGATGGGACGGGCGACCAGCGGCGTCATCGGCATGAGATTCCTTGATGGTGACGAACTTCTCGCCATGAATAGAATTGCCGATGGTCAACATGTGCTTATCGCCACCAAGGCTGGGTACGCAAAGCGGACACCCGTCGAGCAGTATCCAGTTCAAGGACGTGGCGGCAGGGGTGTGCTGACTGCGAAAATCGTCAGTTCCCGTGGCAAGCTGGTCGGAGCAGTCATGGTCAACCCAGAGGATGAGGTCTTCGCGATCACATCCGCCGGCGGGGTGATCCGGACGAGTGCCGGCGAGATCAAGCAGTCCGGCCGCCAGACCATGGGAGTGCGTTTGATGAATCTCGCCGAAGGCGACAGCGTGGTGGCCCTCGCCCGGAACGCCGAGTCCATGGAGACTTCGGTGGAGAGTGAGGAAGACGGGGGAGGAGAGTAGGTCATGAGCGCCCAGGGTGGCTCCGCCAGGACTAAGGCGGCCCGGGACAACGGCCAGCAGCCGAAGAAGTCCAATGAAACCGAGATCTTCGACGGAGCGGTCGACGAGGAGAAGGCGACACCTCCGCAAGGAGTGGTGCCGCCGGTCACGGGTCAGCCAGGGGAGGAGCAGTCGGAGGGCAACGAGACGGTCCGCCTCCGTCCTTCGCTGACTTCCGAGGCGCCTCCGCTTGTCGAGATGCCCAAGAAGAAGCCCTCCAGCTCCGCGGGGGCCCGTCTCCCCCGCAAGGCCCACCTGGTCCTGCGTCGCGTCGAGCCGTGGTCGGCCATGAAGTTCAGCTTCGTGGTCTCCCTCGTCTGCTTCGTGGTGCTGTTCGTGGCAGTGGCCGTCCTGTACGGCGTACTGTCCGCCTTGGGCGTGTTCGACTCGCTCGTGGACCTGGTCAACCAGCTCGGCAAGGGTGAGCAGGGGCAAAACTCGATCCCGATCGACATCGCCTCTTGGTTCGAGCCGGTCCGCATCCTCGGCTACACCGCCCTCATCGGCGCGGTGAACGTGGTGCTGATCACGGCACTGTCCACGCTGGGGGCGGTCATCTACAACGTCGCCTCCGACCTGGTGGGCGGCGTCGAGGTGACCTTCAGCGAGGCGGAGTAGTTTCCATACGTGGTTCGTGGTTCTGTGGCTCGTTGTTTTGCGGCTTTTGGCTCGCGTCGCCGTCGATCTTTCGGGGGCGGCGCGAGCAACTACGGAGAGGCGGTAAGCTTTTCCTCGTCCGAACAACCGGTTCGCCTTCCCTGGTGGGGATGCGATACGGTTTGGCGTACGCGGGGCTATAGCTCAGACGGTTAGAGCGCTTCCCTGATAAGGAAGAGGTCCCAGGTTCAAGTCCTGGTAGCCCCACCCAGCGTAAGGCCCCATTCCGATCAAGGAATGGGGCCTTTGACGGTAATGGCGATGGCAGCGTCAGTCGAACTGCTTCCCGGCCGCCGTGCGTGTAGATCTCCATCGTGACGGAGACGTGTGCGTGCCTATGGCGCTAGCCCTGCGGCCGGATCGGCCGACCAGTCCGCACCGCTTCAGACAGTCGACCAGGCGCCATCGGGCCGCATACTGCGCCGTTCGCCGCGTCGGCGCCGCTCGTCCGGTCGGCGCACATCAAGACCGGCGACGACGTGACGTTCCCCGACACGGCCGGGCGAGACGTCCCACCCGGCGGCGCCGGAGGGCTACCCGTTGGCCGGGGGATCCGTCGTGGGAGTGTCCGTCGGCTGCTGGGCCGTTCCCTCGCCGCGAAGGGTGACGAGGGTGGGCTGGGCGCCGACGTTGTGGTGGATGACCAGTGTGGCCTGAGCCGTGCCACCCTCGGCCGGCGAAGTGAAGCTCACACCGAACGAGCAGGACACGCCGGGAGCCAGATTCTTGCGCGCGCAGGCGCCGTCCTGGCTGAAGTACGCCTTGCCGTTGCCTCTGATCTCCATGTAGGTGACCTTCAGCGTGGCGTCGCCCACGCTTTCGATGCGCACCTCGCTGTCGCAGCCGCCCTCGGTGGTGCAGGTGATCTCGCCGGGGGTGATCTCCACGTCCGCCTTGCCGTCGGGCACCTTGATGATCTGCCTGCCCTGCCCGCCTCCGGACTGCTGCTTGGTGGTCGTCTTGTCGGGGCCGCACATGAAGTCGGGACAGATCGGCGCGTGCGTGGTGATGAGCGCCGCGACGATGACCGCCCCCGCCCCGATGAGAGCGACCGCGACACCCGCTCCCTTACCTGACACGAACTCCTCCGATATCCCGGGATGAGGGGTGAAAAGCGTAAATGCTCGGTGGGTGAGCCGAACCGTGGTCAGTACCGGATTCCTTCACGAAAGGGGAGAAGCCGGTGTCCGCGCGCGGCCGTCCCCGCGACGGCCGTCCTGCCATGCGAAATCGCGAAGTCTCCTTCCCCGGAGCCCAACCATCGAGAACCCCGGCCCGAGTCCGCACACGTCAACGATAAACACGATCCGGTTGCAATTCACATGAATACTTCTGCCACCGTCCCAGCCGATGCCAGACCCCCTTCCCGCGTGTGGCGGGCGGTGGTGCGCTCGCGAATGATCGTTCGTCCTTAGGACGGCCTCCAGCAGGCGTCGTCGAGGACTGCGGCGACGCGATCCAGGACGGGGTGCGGCGGGGTGAACGGGACGCGCAGGTAGTGCGTCAGGGTGGCGTCGGCCGCGAAGCGTGGGCCCGCGACGAGCGCGATTCCGTGCTCGTCCGCGTGGCGCACGACAGTGTCGGCGGGTGTCGCGCTCAACCGCAGCCACAGGGCCAGCCCGCCGGGCGGGCGGGTGAAGCGCCAGCGATTGTCGCCGTCGAGCAGGCCACAGAGGTGGTCGCGCTGTGCGCGCAACTCGTCCCGGCGCAGTTCGAGCACCGATTGGGGGTCGCTCAGGAGTTCGGCGGCGACGAGTTGTTGCATGGGCGACGCGGACAGGGGCCCGGCCAGGGGGTGTTCCTGTAGGTCACGAACGAGCGAGGCTCGGGCGCGGATCCAGCCGACGCGCAACCCGCCCCACACCGACTTGCTGGCCGATCCGATGAGCAGCGCGCCGGCGATCCGCGGCAGGCCGACCGGTTTCTCGCGCAGGTCGAGGTCGCGCAGTGTCTCGTCGGCGATCACGGTCACCTGATGGCGGGCGGCCAGTTCGGCGACGGCGCGGCGGACGTGTGGGGACATCAGCGCCCCGGTCGGGTTGTGGAAGTCGGGCACCAGGTAGGCGAGGTGGCCGCGCGCGGCGGCGAAAGAGGACTCCAGCTGGTCGAGGTCCCATCCGTCGCCGGTGACCCGGAAGCCGACCAGCCTCGTACCGGCGGCGCGCAGCACGTGGAGCGCGTCGAAGTACGTGGGGATCTCCACCGCCGCGAGGCGGGGCCGGAAATGGGCCGCCAGCAGGGTCAGCGCGGCTCGCGTCCCGTTGGTGACCAGGATCTGCTCGGGCCGGGTGGCCGTCCCCTCGCGGCTGTAGCGCGCGGCGATCATCGCGCGCAGTTCGGGCAACCCCGGTCCCGGCTCCCCGTGTTCGGCCAGAACGGGCCCGGCCCGATCGGCCGCCCGCCGCATGGCCTCCAGGTACGGCTGCTGCGGCGCGGCCGGGACGGCTCGGCGAAGGTCGATCATCGACCCGGCATCCCCGGACGCCGAGAGCGGGGCGACACGCTTGGCCACCGCTGGGGGCAGCCGCACGAGGCTGCCGCTCCCATGCCGCGTATGGACCCATCCGGTCTCGCGCAGCCCCGCCAGGGCGGCCGTTACCGTGCCGCGGCTGACCCCCAGCGCCGCGGCCAGGCGGCGCTCGGCTGGCAGCTCGCTTCCGGCGCGGATGCGGCCGTCCAGCAACGCTTCCCGCACGGCACGGGCCAGCGCCGTGCTGAGTGGCTCCCCCGTGTCGCGCCAAGACCGCAGAGCCCTGGCCAGCTGCTGCTCTCCGATCCTCACTGGTCCAGTTTTCCAGAATTGGACTAGGCGGCTGGGTAGGTGCCCCGCATACCGTCGTAAATCGTTCCAGACGAAGGGAGAACCACCACCATGCACCCCATACTCGCCGCCGACCGCGACCAGCTGCCCGAGCTGTTGCGGGCGGTTTCGGAGCACAGCGCCGACCTCCTGGGACGCCTGGCGGAACGGGAGGTCGTCCCCACGGCCCCGATCCCCGAGCCGGCTGCGATGCCCGTGCGCGGCGAGGGGTTGAGAGCGGCGCTTGAGGAGTTCACCGCGCGCTGGGAGCCGACGCTGTCGGCCAGCGCCGGCCCGCGCTACTGGGGTTTCGTCACCGGAGGTGTCACACCGGCCGCGTTGGCCGGTGACTGGTTGACCGCGACCTGGGACCAGAACTCCTTCACCTCACTCGACGCGGCGGGGCAGCACCTGGAACGCGAGACGATCGTCTGGCTGCGCACCCTGTTCGGGCTCTCCGGCGACCACCACGGAACGTTCGTCAGCGGCGCGACCATGTCCAACACCGTCGGGCTCGCCATCGCCCGCGAGTGGATCGGCGAACGGACCGGCGTCTCGCCGGCCGAGCACGGGGTGGGCGCACTCGGGCCGGTGACGGTGCTGTCGGGCACCGCGCATTCCAGCGTGCCCAAGGGTCTGTCAATGCTCGGGCTCGGGCGCCGGGCCCTGGTGACCGTACCCACCATTCCGGGGCGGGAGTGCGTCGACCCGGTGGCGCTGGAGCTCGCGCTGCGCCAGGTGGACGGCCCGTGCGTCGTGGTGGCCAACGCCGGGACCGTCAACACCGCCGACTTCGACGACCTGCGCGCCATCGCGGCGCTGCGCGAGCGTCACGACTTCTGGTTGCACGTGGACGCCGCTTTCGGCGCCTTCGCCGCCCTCTCCCCGGCCCACGCCCACCTGTGCGATGGCCTTGACCTGGCCGACTCCATCTGCGTCGACCTGCATAAATGGCTGAACGTGCCGTACGACAGCGCCCTTCAGTTCACACGCCGCCCGGACCTGCAGACGGCCGTGTTCCAGAACGCCGCCGCCTACCTCGGCCCGCTCGGTGACACGCCCGACAGCGGCCACCTCACCCCGGAGAACTCCCGGCGCCTGCGGGCGCTGGCCGCCTGGTTCACCCTGCGCTCCTACGGACGGGACGGCCACCGCGAGATCACCGAACGGTGCGTCGCCTGCGCCCGGCTACTGGGCGAGGCCATCGAGAGCATCCCCGGTCTGCGGCTGCTGGCGCCTGTCCGGCTCAACGTCGTCTGCTTCACCCTGGCCGCCGACCCCACCGCCGAGCGACTGGCCGCGCTCGGCGAACGACTCGCCGGCGAGGCGTTTTTCACGCCCACCGTCCTGGACGGCGTGCCCGCGCTGCGCGCCGCCTTCACCAACTGGCTGACAACGGAATCCGACGTTCACCACCTGGCCGAATGCCTGCGCGCCGCCGTACGCCACATCTGAGAGGGAACCGGGCTCCAGTAGACGGTCTTCAACATGTCCCGCGAGCGGCCCTCAGGATGGCGGCCAGGAGGGCCAGGCCCACGCCGATGCCCAAGGCGTGCTCGACGATCGCGACCGCCGTGTATTCGCCGGTCACGAACCCGCCAGGTCGCAGAATCACCATCGGCAGCTTCCAACCGCTCCACGCGAACAACGAGCCGGACGCCCCGAAGGCCAGCGTCATCGGAACCCACCGCCGGAGCCGGGCGGGGCGGCCACGTGTGAGCGTCCACACGCTCCAGGCTCCGAGCAGCGCCCAGAGTCCGGAGCTCCCGCTCAACAGCCGATCGTTGAGCTCCAATTGAGCGCGTGACACCGGGTCGAGGCCCAGCGTGCCGCCCAGTGCCCAGGACGACCAGAGCAGGCCCAGCCCGACGGCCACCGCCATCGCCGCCGTCACCAGCGCCGATGAGTGTGCCGGGCCGTCACCGACCCGCCCCAGGAAGGGCCGCGGCCATCGCTCCCTCAGGTAGATCGGCAGGGCCACGGCCAGCCCCACCGCCATCCCGGCGAAGCCGATGGCGATGAAGACCTCCTCCCCCTGCGCGGCCGAGCCGGAACCGTCGCCTCCAAAGAAACTGCTGATCACCACGTACGGAAGCATCGGGACCAGAAAGCCCGCGCCCACCCAGGAAAAGAAGATCACCGGTCCGGCCGCCAGCCGACGGCCCCACGGCTGGGCCAGCGCCAGTCCGAGGACGATCCCAGTCGCCGCCATCACCACGGTGACGACGTTCAGCAGCACCCAGTCCGCGGTGCCGTAACCGTCCGGAGCGTGACCGAACAGGCCCGCCGCGATCCAGACGATCTTGACGGCCAAGTACAGCGACATGCTGAGCGCCGCGCCATAGCCGGCGAGCCTGCGTACCTGGCTCCATCGCGCACCTACGCTCGGAACGTCCATCTGCCCCCGAACCCCTCTCAACCGGTTGATCTCGGCACTACCGAGCCTTCCGGGGTCGTCGGTCGGGCGGCCTCCCCCCACGTGGTGATCCTGCTCCCCCGCACGAGGGAGCAGGATTGTCGCTGGGACCACCACACTCATGATCCCGCCTGGCCTGGACAGGCGGAAGACGGATCTGCCTGAGGGTGCCGGACTGCGCCGCCGAACACCGGGCGCATCGACCGCGGCTGCGACGGCACTCCCGTACCCGAGAAATGAATCCTTGGTCGCACCCATTCGCAACAACCGATCGCCAGGCCGCAACGCCCACACGTTACGGCGGGCTCGGAGCGGACGCGAGGCTGGCCGCATGAGCGCAACAAGATCCATGTCAATGGCGAGGCGGCTGCTCGCTGTGGTCGCCGGCGGCTGTCTTGCCCTGTCCGCGTGCGTCACGCAGGCCGCCGCCGCGCAGGAGGTGCCGACGCCGCGCCCGACGATCGTGCAGCTGGACTCGGGCCGGATCCGGGGAGCGGACGACGGCACGGTAAGGACGTACTCGGGGATTCGCTTCGCGCGGCCGCCGGTGGGGAAGCTCCGGTGGAAGGAGCCGGTGCGGGTCGCACCCTGGCGGGGGGTGGCCGACGCCACCCAGCCCGGCCGGCCGTGCCTGCAGGAGGAGGCGGGTAAGCAGCTCGGCGGGGAGGACTGTCTGTTCCTCGACGTCACCGCCCCCGCCAAGCCGTCGCGCGGGCCGCGGCCGGTGATGGTGTGGCTGCACGGGGGCGGTTTCCTCACCGGCTCCGGCAGCATCTACAACGCGCGGCGGCTGGCCGACCAGGGTGACGTGGTGGTGGTGACGCCCAACTATCGGCTGGGGGCCTTCGGTTACCTCTCGCTGCCGGGACTGCCCGGCTCGGGGAACTTCGGGCTGGCCGACCAGGTCGAAGCCCTGAGATGGGTGCAGCGCAACGCCGCGGCCTTCGGCGGCGACCCGGACAACGTGACGCTGTTCGGTCAGTCCGCTGGCGGGATAAGCACCTGCGCGCTGCTGACGTCGCCGGCCACGCGCGGCCTGATCGACAAGGCCGCCACCCAGTCGGGGACGTGCATGCTCGATTGGCCGAACGGCACCTATCTTCCGATCCCGAGTGTGGGCGCGATACAGCCGTACCGTTCACTGAAGAAGAGCTGGGACGCCGGACTGGCCGCGGCCGAACAGCTGGGCTGCGTAGCGGGCAAGGAGCTGGACTGTCTGCGGGCCAAGCCGGTCTCCGAGCTGATGAAGGTCAACGGGAGCTTCGGCAACAATGTCGCGTACGGCACGCCGCTGCTGCCACTCGACCCGGTGCGGGCGCTGCGCGAGGGCAGGTTCCCGCGCGTCCCGATGATCTCCGGCGCTACCAAGAGCGAGAGCAACGGCTTCGTCGCCGGCGCCGCACAGGCTGGGTTCCCGGTGACCGCCGCGAACTACCCGGAGTTGATGAAGGGCGCGTTCGGCGAGCACGCGAGCGCGGTGCTGCGGGAATATCCGCTGACGGACTTCACCTCTGCAGGCCTGGCCTGGGCGACGGTGAGCAGCGACCGGGCCTGGGCCTGCCCGACCTTGGAGACGGGAAAGGCGATGGCCGCCCGCACCACGGTGTACGCCTATGAGTTCGCCGACGCCAAGGCGCCCAACATCTTCGGCACCCCCTCGGAATTCCCGCTTGGGGCCCAGCACGCCAGCGACCTGCCCTACCTGTACGACCTGGACGGCCGGTCAGAAGACGGCATGACGCAGGAGCAATGGCGGCTGGCCGAGCAGATGATCGGCTACTGGACGTCCTTCGCCCACACCGGGCGGCCCCGGGTCGCGGGCGCACCCGTCTGGCCCGCCTTCGCACCGTCCGGCCAGAGCGTCCTCAGCCTGAAGCCCTCGGGACAGGGCGGTATCGGCCCGGTCGACCTCGGCGCCGAGCACCGATGCGCCTTCTGGAGTGGACTCTCTGATTGATCAGGCCATGGTGCCTGGCCCCCAGGCACCATGGCGCGGGGATGGTGGATGGCAGACTGTGCGGATGTGATCAGGGTTCTGCTCGCCGACGACGACCCGATGGTCCGCCGGCATCTCACGGCGATCCTCGGCTCCAGCGCGGAGATCGAGGTGGTCGGCGAGGCCCGTGACGGGGCGGAAGCGGTCGAGGAGGTCCTGCGTAACCAGCCGGACGTGGTTCTGATGGATCTCCGGATGCCGGGCGTGGACGGGATCACCGCGACGAAGGAGATCGCGGCGCTCGCCTCGCCACCCGCGGTCATCGCGCTCACGACGTTCGACTCCGACGAGCATGTGCTCGGCGCACTGGAGGCCGGCGCCGGGGGCTTCCTGGTGAAGGCCACCCCGGCAGAAGACCTGATCAACCTGGTCAAGGTGGCGGCCGACGGGAACGTCGTGATGTCACCGAGCGCGGCGCGAAGACTGCTCGCGCAGTCGTCCAGAGGGGACGAGCGGCGCGAAACCGCCCGGTCGCGGGTGGCCGCGCTCGCCGAGCGCGAACGCGAGGTGCTGGTCTGCCTCGGTGAGGGGCTGACCAATCCGGAGATCGCGGGGCGACTGTTCCTGTCGGAGACCACCGTCCGCAGCTACGTCTCCCGCCTCCTGGTCAAGCTCGACCTCACCCACCGTACGCAGGCCGCTCTTCTCGCCCACCAGGCCGGACTCCTCCCTGAACACTAGGTTTTCGCTGTGCGCGCACTGCCACGTTTCTCCAGACCGGAGCTCATCGTCAGCGACCGGAGGATCATGCTCTGGGCCGCCTTCGGCGCGGCCGTGCTGTGCGCTGTCATCCAGATCGTCCTGTACGTCGCGTACGCTCGCGGCGCCGCCTCGCTCACCGAGCTGGCCCTGAATCTCCTGCTCGACGCGTCCTTGCCGTTGGTGGTCCGCTTCCCGCGGACGGTGGGAGCGCTGGCCGTCGCGGTCACGACGATGTTCGCGCTGGCGCCGGGTGTGGAGCGGGTCGCCCCGCCCGTGGCGGCCCCGATCGTGGTGTCGTTCCTGGTGGTCCTGGTGCCATGGCGGCAGGCGTTCGCCTTCGCCGCGGTCCTGGCGGTGCCGGCGATCCCGATCTGGTCCCCCTCATGGGGGGCGCTGTACGTGGCGTTGTCGGCCACCGCGCTCCCCGCCCTGATCGCCCTCTATCTGAAGGCCCGGAGCGAGCTCGTACGGTCGCTGCGCAAGCGAGCCGAGCTGGCCGACTCCGAACGCCACCTGCTCGCCGAGCGAGCCGAGACCGCCGAACGCCGGCGCCTGGCCGCCGAGCTGCACGACATCGTCACCTACCACGTCACCGAGATCGTCCTGCACGCCGACGCCCTGCGCGTCACCACCCGCGACGACGACGCCCGCGCCGCGGCCGAGCAGATCCGGCTCGCCGGCACGCGGACCCTCACCGAGCTGCGCGACCTCATGCGGGTGATGAGCACAGGGGTCCGGATGGTGCCCGCCGAGCGTCCCGACGACGACACCGGCGGCGACCTGGCCGCGCTGGCGGCAGCCGACCGCGCGGCGCTGCGTGTCGAGGGCGATCCCGGTACGGTGACCGCGGTCGTGGCCCGCGCCGTCTACCGGGTGGTACAGGAGTCGCTGACCAACGCCCGCAAGCACGCCCCCGGGGCGCCGGTCACCGTCACCATCGCCTATCCCGGTGATCGGGCCGACGTCGAGGTGCGTAACGTGCCGCCTCGGCGGAGCGTCGATCCCACGCTGACCGGCGCCGGCTCCGGGATGGGCCTGACCGGGCTCAACCGCCGGGTGACCCTGCTCGGCGGCACCTTCAGCGCGGGGGACGACGGTGAGGGAGGCTTCACGGTCACCGCCAGCATCCCCGCCGCCGTCACATGAGAACATCAGGCGAGAGCCGTGAGCAGGCCGATCGTCAGAGCCAGGCGCTTCGGGATGTGCTCGACCAGCAGGTGCTCGTGCCGAGCGTGCGCCCCGTCGCCCACCGCGCCCATGCCGTCCAGCACGGGCCGCCCGAGCGCCGAGATGAAGTTGCCGTCGCTGGCGCCCCCGACCGACACCTCGTCCAGCGGCCAGCCGAGCCCGGCCGCCACCTCCTGGGCCTCCTTGAACAGCCGCTGCGAGGCGGGGTTCGGGGTCATGGGCGGCCGATTCCACTCGCCGGTCACGGAGATCGTCACCCGCGGATCGGCGGCCCGCAGGCCGGCGAACACGTCGTCGATCCGTCCCATCTCGGACGGGTCGGTCACTCGCACGTCGATCCCGCAGCTCGCATGGCCGGCCGTGACATTGCGGCCGGTGCCGCCGGTGATCACGCCGATGTTCACGGTGGTTCCGCGCTCGCGTGAGGCGGAGCCGGCCAGCGTGGTGACGATCTCGGCCAGGGCGTGGATCGCGTTCGCCCCCGCGTACGGGTCGAGCCCCGCGTGCGCTTCCACCCCGGTCACGCTCACGTCGAACAGCCCCACGCCCTTGCGGGCGGTCTTGAGCGCGCCGTCGAGCGACGCCTCGAAGACCAGGCTCGCCAGCACGTCCGCGCTCGCGGCCTCGATGTGCTCGCGCGAGGCCGGGCTGCCGATCTCCTCGTCCCCGTTGAACAGGAAGCGCACGCTCGGATGCGGCAGCCCCAGCTCGCGCAGCCCGCGCAGTGCCCAGATCGACTGCACCAGGCCCGACTTCATGTCGAACACGCCCGGCCCGCCGGCCCTACCGTCGACCACCGTGAACGGCCACTCGGCCAGTGTCCCCGTGGGCCAGACGGTGTCGTAGTGGCTGAGCATCAGCACGGTGCCGGGCGCGGTGCCCTGGTAGGTCAGCTCAAGGATGTCACCGTACGGTCCGCCGTCGTGCAGGACCTCCGCGTCGGGCGGGCCGAGGAGGTCGACGGCCCGGGCGCGGATCGCGTGCAGCCCCTTGACCAGCATGGCCTTGTCGGAGCTGTGGGTTTCCAGCTCGACCACGGCCTTGAGGTCGTCGAGCATGGCCGGGAGTGCCTGCCGGGTCCAATCGGTGATCAAGATGGGAATCCTTCCAACACTGATGGGCGACACTTCCGGATTTACCGGCGACGTGGGATGCTCCGGGCTGTGAACGAGCCTGATAAGCCCGCTCGGCGCATCGACCCCCCGTATGACCGCGACGGTATCGAGAGCACGCATACGTACGGCGCGGTGCTTCTCGGGCTGGGCCTCGCGCTCTGCGTGGGTGCGCTCATCGTCGAGAACGGCCACCCGCCTTGGCAGGTGCTCGGTGTCTTCGCGCTCGTGGCGATCAGCGGCCTGGTGATGCGCATCGAGGCGGCGATACAACGGCGTTCGCAGTGACGCCGCGCTGTTCGGTGGCGTCGATGAAGTCGTGGAGGACCTGGCGGGAGCGGGTGAGCAGGTCGATGTGCTCGTCCAGGCCGTGCATGCGGGCTCTCAGCGTATCCAGGAGTTCGGGGCAGGGCTCGAGGTCGGGGGCCGCGCCGGTGGCGCAGGGCAGCAAGTACCCGATTTCCTGGGTCGACAGTCCGGCTTCGAGCAGCCGCCGGATCTGAGTCACGGTCAGGACGGCATCGCTGGTGTACTCGCGGTAGCCGCTGGCGGCGCGGCGGGGCTCGAGCAGGCCCTGGGCCTCGTAGTAACGCAGTTGATGCGTGCGGACTCCGGTCCGCCGGCTCAGCTCCCCGATCAGCACGCGCGCTGCTCCTTGACCTTCATATCGGTGTGAACGTTGATGATTCTGCCATGAGCACTATGAAGCGGAATCGCGACGTGACGGTCATTGGTCTTGGCCTGATGGGTCAGGCGCTGGCTGGAGCGTTCCTGCGCGGCGGCTACTCCACGACCGTGTGGAACCGTACGGCGGCGAAGGCCGAACATCTCGCCGCCCAGGGGGCGAAGGTCGCCGACTCGGTCCGCGACGCCGTCCTGGCCGGCCCGCTCGTGGTCGTCTGCGTGTCGGACTACGAGGCTGTGCACACGCTCCTCGATCCGCTGGGCGAGGAGCTCGACGGCCGCGTCCTGGTGAATCTGACCTCTGGCACGTCGCTGGGGGCCCGCGAGACCGCGGAGTGGGTGACGCGGCGGGGCGGCGCCTACCTCGACGGCGCGATCATGGCCACCCCCGCGGCCGTCGGGGCGGAGGCCGTTCTCCTCTACAGCGGGCCGCGGTCGGCTTTCGACCTGCACGAGTCGGCCCTGAGGAGCCTTGGCGCGGGTACGACTTACCTCGGCGACGACCATGGGCTGTCGGCGCTGTACGACGTGGCCGTACTGAGTCTGATGTGGAACATCCTGAACGGCTTCCTGCAGGGTGCCGCCCTGCTCGGCGCGGCGGGTGTGGACGCCACGGCGTTCGCCCCGATCGCGAGCAAGGGGATCGAAACCGTGAACGGCTGGGTGTCCGCCTATGCGCGGCAGATCGACGACGGCGCGTACCCGGCCGTTGATTCCACCATCGACACGCACCTGGCCGCGATGGAACATCTCATCCACGAGAGTGAGTCCCTCGGGGTGAATGCCGAGCTTCCGAGGTTCATCAAGGCCCTGACCGATCGGGCCGTGGCGGATGGGCATGGTGGCAGCGGGTACGCGGCGATGATCGAGCAGTTCCGTCCTGTAGGTGCCGTCGTCAAGCCATGACACTCCGCTGCCGTCCTTGCCCAGGACGGCAGCGGAGTCCGGCCGGCCGCTATAAGTCGCTGATGTGGGGGATGATCTCGGTCAATACCCAGAGGGCCAGGCCGAGGGCGATGAGGTTGACGCGGCCGCCGCCGACGTTGAAGGCGGCGAGCACGAAGCAGGCCAAGGCGAAGATGAGCAGAATGAGGGTGAGCATGCTGGGCTTCCGTCCGTCCGGTGTTACGGGTGTGGTTGCTCAGCGCTACCCATGATCGCCCGGTTCAGGCGTGGCGATTGATCGCATGCCCCGAACTGTGACCCAGCCGCCTACGGTGACGCGGATCTCTAATCAGGCATGCGAAAGAAAGATCCCGGCCGACGGGTGTCCAGGACCGTGGCGGCACGCCATGGGCGTGCGGGGATCGGAAGTCTGCGGGTTCGAGTCGTCGGTGACCTCTCCGGTGGCCGGCTCGGCCGGAACTAGCCCGGGTTCGTGGAGAAGCCTGAGGAGGAGCCCAAGGAGGAGTACGCGACAGCCTGTCGGCTCGTCTCCGGCAGGGTGCCCAGCTTGTTGACCTCGTTGGTCAGCCCTTCGAGGACCGCGCGCAACTGGACCTGGGTGACCTCCGCGAAAGTGCGCAGGTAGGCGATGCGGCGTTCCAGTTCCTCGGCTTCGACCGACTGGACCTCTCCGCTCGCCCGATAGACGTTGACCGCCTGGCTGGCGGCCTCCTCCGCCTGCTGCTGCGCCTCCTGGAGGATCTGCTCGTACTGCTGGCGAGCTTGGCCCACCAGCCTGCGGGAGTAGTCCTCCGCCTCGGCTATCTGGGCGTCCGCCGTCTGCTGAGCGCGGGAGAGGAGGTTGACCGCGTCGACGTTGAGCCTGGCCGAGGCGCCCGGGGAGGTGTCGTGGCCGTGGTCCTTGAACCAGTTGCGCAGCCGGTCGACCTCCGCGCGCAGGTCGGCCTTCTCCGTGTCGCTGGCCGCTATGTCGTCGGCCATGCGGTAGAGGAACGTACGTACCTCATCCGCGTTGTAGCCGCGGCTCCCGAGCTTGGCGCGTGAGAAGTCCTTGTTCCGTACCCGATCCGGCGTCAGTGGCTGGCGGCCGTTCGATGGGTTATGTGCCCATGGCGTCTCTCCCGTCACTGCTCTCTACCTCCAGCGCTGGTGAATTCGTCGAAGCGGATTTGCTCGGCCGGCACGCCGGCGTCCAGCAGCCGGGCGGTCGTGCTCTGAACCATCTCTTCAGAGCCGCATACGAAGACATCCTGGCCACGCCAGGCCTTCAGGGCGACGTCCACCACATAGCCGCGCTCACCGCGGTAGAGCCCGTCATGGGACACGACGGGCACGACACTCAACCATGGGTGCTCGGCGTCCAGCTTGGACAGCGCCTCGATGTCGTACAGCTCGCGGGCGGTCCGGGCACCCACGAAGAGACGGATGTTGCAGCGCGCCCCTTCGTAGGCCACCTGCTCCACGAGCGCCTTGAGGGGAGCCAGGCCCGTGCCGCCGGCGATCAGGAGGAGATCCTTGGGCAGGCTCGTGTCGAGCGTCAACCGGTCGCCCAGCGGTGCGCCGATCTTCAGTGCGTCGCCGCGTTGCGCGCCGTGCACCAGGGCCGTGCTGACCGCGCCACCGTCGACCACCCGTACGTGCAGGTCAATAGTGTTGTCGCGACGCGGCGCGTTGGCGAAGGAGTAGAAACGCCACATTCTCGGTCGCAGCCCGACCGAGATCGACGCGAACTGGCCCGCGCGGAAGGGGTACGGGTAGTTCAGGCGAGCCCGGATCACCGCGATGCCGGGGGCGCGCGACTCATGCAGGATGATCTCGCCGTCCCACCAGGGCGGGGTCGTGGCCGCAGCCTCTTCGGCCGCTTCGGTCATCACCTTCGCGACCAGCCCGTACGCCTGCGTCCAGTCGTTGGCCAGAGCAGGTGTCCAGCGATCGCCGAGGAAGTGCTGCAGCGTGGCCAGCAGTGCCTGGCCGACAGCGGGGTAGTGCTGCGTGACCACGGCGAACTTGCGGTGGTCGCGGCCGAGCTGCTGGAGAAACGGCACCACGTCTTCCACGTGGTCGACGTTGCTGACGACGCGCCCCAGCGCGCTGACGAGCCGATCCCGCTGAGTGGCCATGGAGACCGGGAACAGGGCGCGCGTCTCGGGGTACATCAGGAACAGGGCTGAGTAAAAGAACAGCGGCACCTGATCACCCGACCGGGCGACCTGGTGCCAGCTGTCCTTTAAGGCTTGCGTGTCCACTTACCCGGCTGCCTCTGCGGGCTTCTCCACGATGGAGCCGCGCACCTGGCCCAGGATCGTCACGACGTTCGCCACGACCTCCTCAGGAGCACCGAGGTCGCGGAGCACTGTGACGAGGATGTCGCCGACCTGGTCATAGTGCCCATCGGTGATGCCCATGCCACGGTGCGCGTCGGCCAGGTCGTGGCCCTCGTAGACCTCGGGGCCACCGAGGACGGAGCACAGCAGCATGACCATGTGCCGCTTGAGCCGCGCCATGTCGATGCCGTCGAAGTACGGCTTGAGGTCGGGGGTGTCCAGCACGACCGTGTAGAAGCGGTCCACCGCTTCACGGACGGTCGGAGCGCCACCGATCTTGTCATAGTCCGAAACCACAGCTACCACAAAACCTCCCAAATCGGACACACATGCACGTGCGGGTACATGGGGTCAATTTCCTTGGTTCTCCGCTTGTTGTGGGCGCCCGTCCGGCTGAACGGGCGTCAGTCGGCGGTCTGGGCCTCCCACTCGGTGGAGGTCACGTCTGTCTTCTTCCTGCGGACCACGACCGGCCCTGCGCGTTCAGGGCACGGCAAGGGTCGGCGGGCATGTCGAAGGCGGCGGCCTCGGGCCGCGGCGGTGGGATCACGCCGCACTCCATTGCCGCTGGCACCACCACGGCCCAAGCCGTGTGCGGTCTGAGCGCCATTCATGCCCCCATAGAGCGGATCCTGTGCAGGCCGAATGCCTGTACTGGCCCTTAACCCTTCAGGTGTCCGAACACGTGAATATGCCTCAGGCACACTAGGGGGTGACCAAGGTGCTGGCAACTCGTCGCTCACAGAGCGTGTCGCCTTTTACACATAGCCACTCCGCGGTCAATTCCGGTCGTTGCCCTGACTTCTCCATGACTACCTGTGGCACAACCGGGTCTGACTCTATCGGTTCATGGCGATCTAGCTGACAATGTCAAAGGAGAGGGCCTCTTCGTGGTGCGGGATCGACCGGTTCTTCGCGCGCTGGCGGGGGCGTCACACAGGTGCGGGTCAGGGGCTGGGCCTGGGGTGCGGCCTCGAAGCGGACGTCCTGGTCGATAGCACGCAGTCGGCTGTGACGGCTGATGAGTTGGGGACCGTTCCATATTGGTGACGCTGCGGTGTCCGTCCTTTCAGGAATGGCCGAGTCAAGTCGCACTGAGTTACCTCAACCTGGTCCGAAACCGCTGTTCATGATTTCCTGCTGACCTGGGGAAACGTGGCTTATTCGTATTCATCGCTGAATGCGATGCGGCAAAAACAGAGCGACGGTCCGCTTGTGCCGGGCCGTCGCTCTCCTGGGCGCTGCTGCCTGCGGTTATTCACACAGCGCGGTGTCGAGGGCGGCTTCGAAGTGTTTGAAGGCGGACAGTTCGGTGGGCAGCGCGGTGACGGCGATGGTGGCGGCCCGGCCGTCGTCGGTGATGGCGTTGGCGGTGGCGTAGCCGGGGGCGGAGCCGCCGTGGGACCAGGCAAAGCCGCCGCAGCTGAGCTTGAAGGTGGCCAGGCCGAGCCCGTAACGGGAGCCGCCGACGGAGTCGAAGCCGGGGGCGTCGACGGTGGTCTTCATCTGCTTGAGCTGCTCGGGCTCGAGCAGCTTGCCGCCCAGCAGCGCGCCCATGAACCGGTTGAGGTCGGTGGGGGTGGAGATCAGCTGTCCGGCCGCCCAGGCCATGGAGGGGTCCATCGTGGTGACGTCGGTGTACGGGTCGCCGGACTTGGCGGCGTAGTAGCCCTTGGGGTGCGGGCCGCGGATGGACTGGTCGCCGAGGGCCGGCCAGTACGTTTTGCGCAGCCCGAGCGGCTCGATGATCCGCTGGGTGATCTGTTCGCCGATCGGCCGGCCGGTGACCTTCTGCGCGATGAGCCCGGCCAAGATGTAGTTGGTGTTGCTGTAGCTCCAGCCGTGGATGGGGGAGTTCTTGCTGGTCAGCCCCGCGTCCACGAGCTCACGCGGCTCGTAGTGGGTGTGCTGGATGGCCAGATAGTCCTTGATCAGGACGTCGTCGTAGTCGGCCAGGCCGCTGGTGTGCTGCAGCAACTGCCGGACCGTGATCTCGCGGCCGTCGACGCCCTTGCCGCGCACCACCTTAGGTAGGTACTTCTCGACCTTCGAGTCCAGGTCGATCTTGCCCTCGCCGACCAGCTGCAGCACGACCGTGGCGGTGAACATCTTGGTGTTGCTGGCGATGCGTACCTGCCCGTCGACGGGGACCTTCGCCTTGGTCTCCAGGTCGCCCACTCCGGCGGTGTAGTTGCGGGTCCGCCCGTCACGCCCTCGTACGGCCGCCAGCGCGGCGGGGTACTTGTCGACCTTGACCAGGGCGTCCAGGCTCTTCCGCACGGCGTCGGTGTCGGCGCTTGCCGGTGTGGCGGACAGGCCCAGGCCGCTCAGCGCGGCGACGGCCACCGCCGCCAGGGCCAACCGGCTACGACGCTTGGTGGAGGGGTACGACATCGGGGGGCTCCCTGCTTGGTGGCTCGTTTGCGATGCCACAAGCCTGTCGGCCGGACCACCTCATGATCGATCCCACTCGCTGGAATTCAGCGGTATAGCCAGCGCTACCGGCGTTCGGGCGGGCCGTCACGGCCCGCCACCCGGCTTCGCGCTACCAGTCGCCGCTTTCCTCTTCCTCGTCGCCCTCGAAGATCTCTTCGGCCACCTCGGCCGCGACGAACCCGCCCACCAGACCCGCGGCGCCGGCGGCGGCCACCGTTCCCCAACCGGGACCGCCACCGCGGTGGTGGTCGTCGTGGTGCCCGTAGCCCTCGTGATGCTCCATGTGGCCGTGCGACCCATAACCGCCGTGCTGGGCCAGGCCGGTCAGCCAGCGGTCGAGCTCGCTGGACCAGTCGGTGTGCAGCGCGTCGTCGTGGCTGACATGGAAGCGGCCGATGGCGTCGCCGGAGTAACGGCCGGCCCGCTTGTCGGCCTCCAAGATGACCTCCAGCCCGGTCGGGCTCGCCACGAAGGTCAGCTCGACCTCGCCCACGACCCCGGCGTGCTGGGCGGGCGGGTAGAACTCGATCTCCTGGTAGAACGGCAGGTCCTGGTGCACTCCGTACAGGTGGCCGGCTTCCAGATCGGCGGCCTTGAAGTGGAAGCCGAGCCGCAGCAACGCCTGGAGGATGCGGAGCTGGGAGGGCAGGGGCTCGACCGCGATCATGTCCAGGTCGCCCTTGTCCACGGCCTTGGCGATGGCCAGCTCGGTGCGTACGCCCAGGGCCATGCCGTTCAGGTGCTGGCCGTCGATCTCGCTGATCGGCGTCTCCCACGGCACCGGGATCTGGAAGTCGAGGGTGCGGTTCTCGCCCTCGCGCAGCGTGAAGGGGCCCGAGACCTGGGTGCGGGAGAACTCGCCGAGCCCGCCGTGCTCGCCGTCGCCGTGCTCGATCTCCACTCGCGCCACGAGGCCGAGGGTGATGTGCTCGATCTCGGCGTCGAAGTCGCCGCCCTTGAGCCGTACCTGCCCGGTCAGCAGCCCGCCCGGCTGGATGCGCGGGGTGGAAAGGACGGTGTCCACCGAGGGCGCGCCCACGCCGAAAGCGCCCAGCATCCGTTTGAAGACCACGCTGTTGTCTCCCTGTCGTCGGGATCGGTTGTGTCAGCCGCCCGTCACAACGATCAACGCGAGGGCCGGGTTCCGGAGCCGGGGATTCGCCGTACGACCGGTGCGGCGCGTACACCGCGCTAGGCGCCTCAGGCGTGACGTGGCACGATCGGGTGGGTGACCAGCAGCCCCGCGGCGGCCCAGCACCTGCGCGACCTGGCCCGCCTGCGCCGCGTTCGCGACCGGATCGACCGGGAGTACGCGCAGCCGCTGGACGTCGAGGCGCTCGCCCGCGGCGCGCACATGTCGGCCGGGCACCTCAGCCGCGAGTTCCGGCGGGCCTACGGGGAGTCGCCGTACGGCTATCTGATGACGCGGCGTATCGAGCGCGCGATGGCGCTGCTGCGCCGTGGAGATCTCAGCGTCACCGAGGTGTGTTTCGCGGTCGGCTGCTCGTCGCTGGGCACCTTCAGCACCCGCTTCACCGAGTTGGTCGGTGTACCGCCCAGCGTCTACCGGCGCCGTGCCGCACGCGCGACGGCGGGGATGCCGCCGTGCGTGGCGAAGCAGGTGACCAGACCGGTCAGGATTCGAGAAGCACGGGTCACCGAGCCGCACCTAGCCTGAGCGATGTCGGGAGGGCGGTCCGCCAGTTCCGGCCCGCCCCGCCGATCAGGTAGACAGGGGGCCGTTGCCGAAGGGGGCGACCTGATGGGGAGCGCGACGGCGGCCCCGCCCAACAGATGGAGACAGGATGAGCATGGCCACGAGGACGGACACGCAGTCGCCTGAGCCGAACGTCGCCGACAGCCACGACCTGATCCGCGTGCACGGCGCTCGCGAGAACAACCTCAAGGACGTCAGCGTCGAGCTCCCGAAGCGCCGGCTGACGGTGTTCACCGGCGTCTCCGGCTCGGGCAAGAGCTCGCTGGTGTTCGACACGATCGCCGCCGAGTCGCAGCGGCTGATCAACGAGACCTACAGCGCGTTCGTCCAGGGGTTCATGCCGACGCTGGCGCGGCCCGAGGTCGACGTGCTCGACGGGCTGACCACGGCGATCATCGTCGACCAGGAGCGGATGGGCGCCAACGTCCGCTCCACCGTGGGCACCGTCACCGACGCCAACGCGATGCTGCGCATCCTGTTCAGCCGGCTCGGGCAGCCGCACATCGGCTCGCCCCAGGCGTACTCCTTCAATGTCGCCTCGATCAGCGGAGCGGGTGCGGTCACGCTCGAGCGCGGCGGGAAGGCGGTGAAGGAGCGGCGCGAGTTCAGCATCACCGGCGGGATGTGCCCGCGCTGCGAGGGCATGGGCAAGGTGAACGACATCGACCTGACCCAGCTCTTCGACGACTCCAAGTCGATCGCCGAGGGCGCGATCACCATCCCCGGCTACAAGACGGACAGCTGGTGGACAGTGGGGATCTTCGCCCAGTCGGGCTTCATCGACCCCGACAAGCCGATCCGCGACTACACCGAGACCGAGCGGTACGACTTCCTCCACCGCGAGCCGACCAAGGTGAACGTCAACGGCGTCAACCTCACCTACGAGGGGCTGATCCCGAAGATCCAGAAGTCGTTCCTGTCCAAGGACCGGGAGGCGATGCAGCCGCACATCCGGGCGTTCGTGGACCGGGCGGTCACCTTCACCGCCTGCCCCGAGTGCGGTGGCACCCGGCTCAGCGAGGCGGTCCGGTCCTCGAAGATCAAGGGGATCAACATCGGCGACGCGTGCGCGATGCAGATCAGCGACCTGGCCGAGTGGGTCCGCGACCTCGACGAGCCGTCGGTGGCGCCGCTGCTCGCGAAGCTGCGGCACACCTTCGACTCGTTCGTGGAGATCGGGCTGGGCTACCTCTCGCTAGATCGGTCGTCGGGCACGCTGTCGGGTGGCGAGGCGCAGCGCGTCAAGATGATCCGCCACCTCGGGTCGTCGCTCACCGACGTCACCTACGTCTTCGACGAGCCGACGATCGGGCTGCACCCGCACGACATCCAGCGGATGAACGGCCTGCTGCTGCGGCTGCGCGACAAGGGCAACACGGTGCTCGTCGTTGAGCACAAGCCGGAGGCGATCGCGATCGCCGACCACGTCGTGGACCTCGGCCCCGGCGCCGGTACGGCGGGCGGCACCGTCTGCTTCGAGGGCACCGTCGAGGGGCTGCGGGCCAGCGGCACCATCACCGGACGCCATTTCGACGACCGGGCCGCCCTCAAGGAGACGGTGCGCAAGCCCACCGGCGCGCTGGAGATCCGCGGCGCGACGGCGAACAACCTCCGTGACGTCGACGTCGACATCCCGCTCGGCATGCTGGTCGTCCTCACCGGGGTGGCGGGCTCGGGGAAGAGCTCGCTGATCCACGGCTCGGTGTCGGGGCGGGACGGCGTGGTCTCGATCGACCAGGGCGCGATCCGCGGCTCGCGACGGAGCAACCCGGCGACCTACACCGGACTGCTCGAGCCGATCCGCAAGGCGTTCGCGAAGGCCAACGGGGTGAAGCCGGCGCTGTTCAGCGCCAACTCCGAGGGTGCCTGCCCCACCTGCAAGGGCGCCGGCGTCATCTACACCGACCTGGCGATGATGGCCGGGGTCGCCACCACCTGCGAGGAGTGCGAGGGGAAGCGGTTCGAGGCCTCGGTGCTGGAGTACCACCTCGCCGGCCGCGACATCAGCGAGGTGCTCGCGATGTCGGTGACCGAGGCCGAGAAGTTCTTCGGCGCCGGCGAGGCGCGTACGCCGGCCGCGCACGCCATCCTCGACCGGCTCGCCGACGTCGGGCTCGGCTACCTCAGCCTCGGCCAGCCGCTCACCACGCTGTCCGGCGGCGAGCGGCAGCGGCTCAAGCTGGCCACCAACATGGGCGACAAGGGCGGCGTCTACGTCCTGGACGAGCCGACCACCGGCCTGCACCTCGCCGACGTCGAGCAGCTGCTCGGCCTGCTCGACCGGCTCGTCGACTCGGGCAAGTCGGTCATCGTCGTCGAGCACCACCAGGCGGTCATGGCGCACGCCGACTGGATCATCGACCTCGGGCCGGGCGCCGGCCATGACGGCGGCCGGATCGTCTTCGAGGGCACACCGGCCGACCTCGTCGCCGCCCGCTCCACCCTCACAGGCGAGCACCTCGCGGCCTACGTAGGCGCCTGACCGAGGCCTTTGCGGACTCGGCGCCGGATCACCGTTCGGCGCCGAGCACCGCCCAACTGCCGGATCACCGTACGGCGCCGAGCACCGCTCAACCGCCGGGTCACCGTACGGCGCCGAGCACCGCCCAGCGGCCGGACCGCAGGCGGGCCAGCTGGGTGGTCATCCGAATCACCAGGAAGGCCGACAAGCCCGACCAGATCCCCACCAGCCCCCAGCCGAAGCTCAGCGACCCCCATACCAGCGGCAGGAACCCCAGCACCGCCGCACTCAACGTCGCGGTCCGCATGTACGCCGCGTCCCCGGCGCCGAGCAGCACTCCGTCCAAGGCGAACACGACGCCACCGATCGGCTGCAGCGCGACGAAGAACCACCACGCGTGGGGCATCTCTGCCAGCACCGTCGCATCGGTGGTGAACGCGTGGGGCAGGATGCCGGCCAGCGCCGCGAACACCACCCCGAGCAACGCCCCGAAGACCAACCCGCAACCGGTCACCTGCCAGGCCAGCCGGCGCGCCCGTTCCCCGTCGCGCGCGCCGAGCGCGGCCCCGACCAGTGACTGGGCGGCGATGGCCAGCGCGTCCAGCACGAAGGCCAGGAACATCCACAGCTGGAACACCACCTGGTGGGCGCCGACCGCCGCCGTGGAGGTGTGCGCGGCGACCACGGTCGCCGACACCCAGCACGCCTGGAAGACCAGACCGAGCACCATCATGTCGCGCGCGAGGCCGAGCTGGGCGCGCATCGCGGCAGGGACCGGCGCGAGCGGCACGCCCTCGGCCAGCAGTGCCCGCACGAACAGGCTCGCGGAGATCACCTGCGCGACCACATTGGCGACCGCCGAGCCGTTGAGCCCCCAGCCGAACCCGTGCACGAGCACCGGGCACAGCACCGCCGAGATCCCGTTGCCCACGAGCACGTAGCGGAGCGGGCGCCGCATGTCCTGTACGCCGCGCATCCACCCGTTGCCGGCCAGGGTGATCAGGATCATCGGGGCGCCGAGCAGGGCGATCCGCAGCCAGCTCACCGCGGCGGCGGCGACCCGGTCGTCACCGGCGAGCAGGCCGGCGATCGGCGCGGCGAGCAGCTGCCCGGCCACGATCAGCACCAGCCCCACGATCGCGCCGAGCCAGGTCGCCTCCACGCCCTCGATCACGGCATCGGTACGGCGGCCGGCGCCGTGCAGCCGGGCCGCGCGGGCGGTCGTACCGAAGGACAGGAAGCGCATCTGGGTGGCGATCTGCGCCAGCACGATCGCGCCGATCGAGAGCCCGGCGAGCGGCACCGCGCCGAGATGGCCGACCACGGCGGTGTCGACGAGCAGGTAGAGCGGCTCGGCGGCCAGGACGCCGAGCGCGGGCACCGCGAGTTTGAGCAGCTGACGCAGGGGAGACCCGGCCTGGTCGACATGATCCACCATGCGCTCCTCCGGTAAGGCGCTCAGCCCGCTTTCGCTCCTGACGGCCGACTTTAACTGTAAGGAGCACCTAGCGGCAATGCCTCTTACTTCGATAGTCGAAGCCAAGGTCGGGCGTGCTCTCGGAGGTGATCGAAACGCGCCCGCGCTTCCCCGCGAATGGGGTAAATTACGCGATCACTGATCGGCCGTTCGCACAGGTGCCGCCGCACCGGCAGGCGTCCGCGAGCCGCTGGGCTGGAGGTCGAAAGGCGTGACCGCGGACAGAACCGCGTGGGAGCAACACAGCGTGGCACGGGTGGTCTCTCCCGTCAGACCGCGCAAGCTGGCAAAGGTGCCCTTCGTCGAGATGGCCGACGGGCGGTTGCAGGGAGTCGTGTCGAGCGGCTCGGACATCAGCCGGGTGTACGTCTCGTCGGTCACCGCCGGGACCCATACCTACAACTGCAGCACCAACAACAACCGGCCGTGTGGCGGCTTGTACGGCGACATGTGCAAGCACCTGCGATCACTGGTCGATGAGGCGGTGCTGCAGTACGGCCAGGACCGGGTCGCCGGCTACCTGCGGGTGGAGCTCGCCGAGGGGGAGAGGCTGTCCTACCACCTGAACGGTGGTGTCGAGCGTACGCAGGGGGCCGAGGTGTTCAGCCGGTTCCTGCGCCACCTGGCTTACCTGGAGTTGCCCATGACCACCGAGCCCATCGCCGAGCTGCACTGGTTCCCGTCCACCGGGGCGGTGGGCTGATGCTGAGCGTGCAGCTGGCGGAGTTGGCCGACCAGCCCCTTCCGGGTGTCGGCGAGGCGCTCGACCTGGTGACGGGCTTCGACGAGGCCCTGACGAACGGCTTGGCCCGGCTCGGCGAGGAGCGCGCCTCGGCGCTCACCGACCTGGCCGGCGCGGTGGCGGCCACGCCGCTGGGTGACCGGGTGGGCGAGGCGGCGGCCAAGGTCGCCGCGGGCTCGGTCTCGGAGGAGAACGTCACGGCGCTGGCCGGTGGGCGTACCGCGCTGCTGGGCGCGGTGCACGACGCCCTGCTGGGCCGCCTCGACGCGGCGCTGGGCCGGGAGCGGGACTCCTGGGCGGAGCCGCCGGCGGCCGGTACGACCGACAACCTGCTCGGCGGGTGCCGGTCCTGGCTCAACGAGCTGGCCATCACCGGCTGGCGAGGCGTCGACCACGACCTTGTCTCGGCCGTGAGCCAGACGATGGAGGCGCTGCTGGCCGAGCCGCGGCTGCGCCGGCTGGCGGTGCTGATCGACGGCCTGGCGGGGGAGCTGCGCGCGTCGTGCCCGGTCGCGACGATGGAGGTCGTGCCCGCCCGGCGCTGGGCCGACCTGTGGGCGCGGGCGCTGATGCTCACGCAGGCGGGCGGTCTGCCCGCGGGCTCCGGCGAGCCGGTGTCCGGGCGGCTGCTGGTGCTCGGTGTGGACGTGCACGAGCACGCCACCGCCGTGCAGGCGCAGGTCCACGCGATCCTGGAGCCCGCTGACGGCGGTCAGTGCCGTCTGGTGCGTACGAGCGTCGCCGCCACGAAGGTGGACACGATCGTCGGCCCGGCCGTGTGGCGGCTGTTGACCGGGGCCCCGATGTTGCTCAACGCGCTGGCGGAGCATCGCAGCCTGGACGTCAAGGACATGCCGCTGCTCGGCGGCGGCGACCTGGTGTGGCACGACGACCGGGCCACGGTGGGGAAGCCCGCGGACCCGTTCACCACGGCGCGGGTCCAGCTGGGGAGCGCGCTCGCCCCCGCCACGCCGCCGCTGGAGCGCCACCCGGTGCGAATCGCCGAGCCGGTGCTGGTCGAGGGCTACTCCGTGCGCAAGGGCGATCCGATGGTGTTCGACCTCGGCGGCAAGACGATCACGGTGGACATCGATCGGCTGCCGTCGTGCGGCCCGCTCACGCCCGCGATCGTGCGCGGCTCCGAGTCGTGCATCGGGCTGCTCCGCTGGGACGCCGGCCGGTGGCTGCTCCAGCCGCTCGCCGTCCAGGGGACGGTCAAGAAGCTGCCGGTCACCGCGCACAACGGTGACTGGGCGCAGGGCGCGACGGACCCCAAGATCGCCAAGGCCGAGGCCAGGAACGGCGACGCGGTGGCCGTGCTGCGCGAGCGGGCGGGACGGCTGCTGCGCAAATGACTGCCAACAACGAGAACAGGCGGCAGGTGCTCTACTGGCGCCTGCTGGCCCAGGTGTTCAACACCGAGGAGCAGGCGACCCTGGAGTCGGCCAGCGTGGCCGTCGTGGACGACCTCGGCCTGCCGGTCGCCCTGCTCGACCCGTCGGTGTCGGTGGACAACCTCGTGCAGCGCTTCCCCGACCTGGCCGCCGAGTTCGACGGCCTGCTCGACCACGCCGAGGACGCCGAGGACTCCGGTGAGCAGGTGCGCAGGGCCGCGCTGATCTCCAAGCTCCTGCTCAACGTCTTCGCCACCGGGACGGGCGACGTCTCGGCCTCCCAGCTCGCCGCCTGGCAGAAGGACGCCGGGTGGTTCAAGCAAGCACTCGGGGGAGGCGGCGGCAGCCGCAACGCTCAAGGCGAAGGAGAAAGGGAAGGCGAAGGATCCGGCCAAGGACGGGGGCTCGGCACTGGCGGCGGCGGTCGCGGAATGGACGACGCCGAGCTGAACAAGGCCCTGGCCAACCTGGAAGGCGACCTGGTCCGCCGCATGCGCCTGCGCGAGGTGCTGTCCAACTCCTCCCTGGCCGCCCAGCTCAATCCCAGCATGTCGCTCATCGAGCAGCTGCTCCGCGACAAGGACAACCTCTCCGGAGTCGCCCTGGCCAACGCCAAGGCGCTGATCCGCAGGTTCGTCGACGAGGTCGCCGAGGTGCTCCGTACGCAGGTCGAGAAGACCAGCGTCGGCAAGATCGACAAGTCGGTGCCGCCGAAGCGGGTGTTCCGCAACCTCGACATCGAGCGGACGATCTGGAAGAACCTCACCAACTGGAGCCCGGAGGACGAGCGGCTGTACGTGGACCGGCTCTTCTACCGGCACACGGCCAGGCGGACGACTCCGGCCCGGCTGATCGTGGTGGTGGACCAGTCGGGGTCGATGGTCGACTCGATGGTCAATTGCACCATCCTGGCGTCGATCTTCGCCGGGCTGCCCAAGGTGGACGTGCACCTGGTCGCCTACGACACCCGCGCGCTCGACCTGACGCCGTGGGTGAAGGACCCGTTCGAGGTGCTGCTGCGCACGACGCTCGGCGGCGGCACGGACGGTACGGTCGCGATGGCCCTGGCCCGGCCGAAGATCGTCGACCCGCGCAACACCGTGATGGTCTGGATCTCCGACTTCTACGACAACCGGTCGCTGATCGACGACTTCACGTCCCTGCATCGTTCGGGGGTCAAGTTCATCCCGGTCGGCTCCGTGAACAGCTCGGGGTACGCCAGCGTGGACCAGTGGTTCCGCGAAAAGCTGAAAGACCTGGGCACCCCCGTGATCTCCGGCCACATCCGCAAACTCGTGCTCGAGCTCAAGAACTTCCTCACCTAGGAGACCCGCGAATGACCGAGATACTGCGTGCCCCCGCCGAGGTCAAGTACGCCGAAGAGCTCGACTGGCTGGAGTCCGTCGACGACGGCCCCAAGCCGTTCTCGTGGCGGCTCAGCCCCCGGATGGTCCGCCTGTTCGTGCTCGGCTCCGAGCGCTCGGACGGCCTCGACCGCGAGATCCCGCAGAAGTGGTTCGGTGACCGCAGCTTCGTCGAGCGCAGCATCGTGACGCTGGCCTCCGACCGCGGCCTGCTGCTCATCGGCGACCCGGGCACCGGCAAGAGCTGGCTCGCCGAGCTGCTCGCGGCGGCGATCAGCCGCAACTCCACCCTGGTCGTCCAGGGCACTGCCGGCACCACGGAAGACCACATCAAGTACTCCTGGAACGTCTCCATGGTGATCGCCAAGGGGCAGTCCCGCCAGTCGATGATCCCCTCGCCCATCATGACGGCGATGGAGCGGGGCGTGATCGGCCGCTTCGAGGAGCTGACCAGGTCGACCAGCGACGTCCAGGACGCCCTGATCTCCATCCTGTCCGAGAAGTACGTCTCCATCCCCGAGCTCGACGACGACAACATCGTCTTCGCCCAGCCCGGATTCTCGATCATCGCCACGGCCAACAGCCGGGACCGGGGCGTCAACGACCTGTCGTCGGCGCTGAAGCGGCGGTTCAACTTCGTCCGCATCCCCGTGGTGACCAGCAAGACCAGCGAGGCGGAGATCGTCCGATTCCGTACCACGGAGCTGCTGCGCCGGCACCGCATCGAGCTGGACGTGCCGCCCACACTGCTCGACATCCTGCTGCAGAGCTTCGCCGACCTGCGGAACGCGGCGGCCTCGGCCAAGAGCGACGACGACAAGCTCGAGTCGGCCCTGTCCACGGCCGAGCAGATCGGCGTGCTCGAGGACGCCATCCTGCACAGCCAGTTCTTCGGTGATCGCCAGTTGCGGGCGGAGACGCTCGGCGGCTCGCTGGTGGGCTCGCTGGCCCGCCGCCAGCCGGAGGACCTGGCCATCCTGAACAAGTACTGGCACGGCATCGTCGAACCCCGCAGCAAGAAGGACGGCGGGCCGTGGACGGACTTCCTCGAAGGTGGCCGCCAGGCCATCAAGACGCTCTCATGAGCCCGTTCGGCGCACTCCGCGAGCAGCTGCTGGACGCCGCCGCCGCGTTCGCCGGCGAGCCGGACACCCTGGCCGGGATCCTGTCGGGCCTGGTCGACGACGTCGACCGGGCACTGAGCGAGCAGCTCGAGATCTTCCCGGTGTGCCACCACTCGCCGGCCTCGGCGCTGGCCATGGTGCGGCGCCTGCGCGAGAAGCAGCCCAAGGTCATCTACCTGGAGCTGTGCGAGGACCTGCGGCCGCTGCTCGATGAGCTGCGCAACTGCCGCCTGCCGGTGGCGCTGCAGGCGTTCGCCTCCGACGTCGACGGCTTCCCGGCCAGCTGGGAGCCGCTCAGCGTGGTGGCGCCCATCACGGAGGTGTCGGCCGAGTACCAGGCCATCTCGTACGCGCTCAACACGCCGGACGTCGAGCTGGTGCTGGTGGACCGCTCGACGGACCACGTCTTCCAGTGGCTGCCCCGCGACCCGGCCGACCCGGCCGAGCCCAAGCAGGGCGGGGACGACGACGCGGGCCTGCACGGCGACGCCGTGGGCGTCGAGATCGGCGACCTGCGGCCGCGCTTCGCCGAGCTGGAAGAGCACCTGCTGCACCACGGCAAGGTCCGGCACTGGTCGGAGTGGTGGGACCAGTACGTCGAGCAGCCGCTGACCGGCGCGGACTACGAGTCGTACCGGCAGGTCATGGTCCTGATCGGCAGCCTGTTCCGCCGCCTGCGCCCCGAGGGCGACCGGCGGACGGACCGCGACGAGGACCGCGAGCGCTACATGTGGACGCGGATGCGCGAGCACCTCGCCGCGACGGGCGCCGACCCGGCCGAGTGCCTGTACGTCTGCGGTGCCTTCCACGCGGCCAGCCGGGTGGAGCAGTTCGGGCTGGCATCGGACGCGCCCTTCGAGATCACCCCGCGTACGGCCACCCAATGGCTGTACGGGCTCATCCCGTCGAGCCACTCCGCCATCGAGGCCCAGTTCGGCCTGGCCTCCGGCTCGGTCTCGATCGCCGCGGCCACCTGGGAGAAGGCGCTGCGGCGCGACGGCGTCAAGCCGTACCAGCTGGCGGGCCAGAAGAAGCCGGCCAAGAAGCCACGGAAGCCGGTGGCGCCCGCGCCGCCGCAGCAGGTCACCGACCGGTTGTCCGGCTTCCTGGCCAAGCCGCCGGTCCTGGACGGCCTGGACGAGGCCGAGCTGCTCGGCTGGTCCGTCGACATAGTCCGGCTGGCCCGGCGCAACGGCTACCAGTCCAGCACTGCCGACGCCATCGCCGTGTTCGAGACGTCGATCCTGCTCGCCGGGCTGCGTGGCCGGGGACGTCCCACGCCGTACGACTTCCAGGACGCCGCCGTCACGTGCATCGAGAAGGACACGGTGCCGGGACGCCGGGACGTGCGCCGCCTGTGCGAGATCCTGCTCGGCGGCGACCGGATCGGCCAGGTGGGCTACCACGCCATGCCGCCGCTGGCCCAGGACGTGTTCGACCGGCTGCGGCCACTCGGACTGGACCTGAGCAAGCGCACGGTACAGCGGGCGCTCATGGACCTCAAGGCGGACCCGCACCTGGTGCCCTGCTCCGACCTGCTGTGGATCCTGCGTCACCTGCTGCCCGACGACGCCGTACGGCCCATCATGGGCGCGCGGCGACTGGGCGAGCGGGCGATCCAGGAGAGCTGGGACCTGACGATCGGCAAGCACCAGCGCTCGATCATCGAGCTGGGCTACGAGGGCATCACCGTCGAGCAGGTGCTGGAGCAGCGGCTACGGCGCAAGGTGTGGGATCCCAAGGCGACCGCGGCCGTGGCGCTCGCGGCCGTCGAGGACTCGATCCTCTACCTGCGCAGCCGGCGGTTCACCGACGAGCTCGGGGCGCGGGCCGTGGAGCTGCTGGCCGCCGAGCGGTCCGTCGACGACGCGCCGGAGGTGCTGCGCCGGATCAGACGGCTGCTGGCCCACTACCGCGCGACCGAGCCGGAGCTGCCGGCCTGGTGCGAGGCGTTCGTCACGGCGGGGTTCGCGCATTACTGCACGCTGCTGCCGACCGCCTTCGTGGACGAGTACACCGGTGTCCGGCAGGTGTCGGCCATGCTCGGGTTCCTGTTCACGATGGAGAGCC
The DNA here is from genome assembly GCF_040649695.1 of Nonomuraea sp. NPDC048901. Lineage (NCBI taxonomy): Bacteria > Bacillati > Actinomycetota > Actinomycetes > Streptosporangiales > Streptosporangiaceae > Nonomuraea > Nonomuraea sp. NPDC048901. The sequence goes on from NZ_JBEZFW010000001.1 coordinate 199,281, forward strand.
TGGCGCTGGCGCTGGGCTGCGAGCGGGCCCAACTGGAGATCGCGGTGCGGCAGTCGCACCCGGAGGCGCCCGCCAAGGTGGCCCTCCTGTGGTCGGCCCAGTACCTGCTCGGCACGTTGCCGCTGGCCGAGCTGCGGGCCCGCTGTGACGAGCTGCTCGCCAACCCGCTCGTGATCCCGGCCTTCCCGGAGTACATGAGCGGGTTCGCGCAGGCGATGGAGCCGGCTCCCGCGCTGGCGTCGTTCGTGGTCGAGCTGATGTCGAAGGCCTTCGGCCGGTTGCCCGACTCCATCCTGCTGCCGTGGCTGCCCGGCCTGATCACCACTCTGCGCGAGCAGGCCGGTGAGCTGGTGCCCATACTGGTGCGCGAGGCGGGCCGTACGTTCCCCGGCGGCCTGACCGCGCTCGACCAGTGGACACCGCCCTGGTCGGCGAAGCCCCCGAAGAAGGCAGTAGGTGCGGCGGCGCCCGCGCAGGCGGGCCCAGTGACCGACCTGCTGGCGGGACATCCGGCCGCGATCGACGCCGTGGCCGCGCTGCTCGGCTGCGAGGGCGGCTGGCAGCAGGCCGCCGACGGCCCGTCCGGCGGCTCGTCCAGCGGCGAGGCGGGCGCGCTGCTGGCCCGTCACCCCGAGACCGCCGACGCCGTGGCGGCGGTGCTCGTCAGCGTGTGAACCGAGGACCGGCGCCTACCGATTCACCAGTAGGCGCCGGTCTGCAGGGTTCGGCGGCCCCGCCCTGCTCCCAGGCGCCCCGGTCGCGGCGGGTCACATGGGAGGTGGCGGCACCGGGCCGAGCTCGGGACGCTTGGCGACGCGGCCGTCTCCCGAGGACCGGCCGCGCAGACGCCGGTAGATCCAGGGCCCCGCGAAGCTCGCGACCCAGCGCACCTCGGCCCCGGCCACCCGCCAGCGCGCGGCCGGGGGAAGCGGGGTGAGCGGGACCGACCAAGTGTCGTCGCTGCCGGGCAGCCCGATGGCATGGGCGATGGCGGCGGCGATCCTGGCGTGGCCCAGCGGGCTGGCGTGCAGCCGGTCGCTGCTCCACATCCTGGCGTCGGTGGTGAAGGAGTGCGGGAAGGTGTCGACGACGATGACACCGTGGCGGGCCGCGGCGGCCTTGATCCGGTCATTGATGTCGAGCACGCGGGGGACCAGCCGCCGGGCCAGCGGAGCGATCTTGCCGATGTCGGGGAAGGTCACGGTCACCACGCACGCGCCGGACGCTGTGAGCTGCGCGAACATGTCTTCCAATGCCGAGGCGACCGCGACGGCGTCGAAGCCGGGCCGGACGAGGTCGTTCATCCCGGCCATCACGGTGGCCAGGTCGGGCCGCAGGCGCAGCGCCGGGCCGAGCTGCTCGTCGCGGATCTGCCCGGCCAGGCGCCCGCGGACGCCCAGATTGGCGTACTGGACGTCGGGGTTCGCGACGGCCAGCTGCTCGGCGAGCCGGTCGGCCCAGCCGCGATGGCCCCGAACGTCGTCGCCGTCGCCGAGGCCCTCCGTCTGGCTGTCACCGAGGGCGACATATCGGGCGTAGGTCATCCAGAGAGTAGAGCCCACAACACGGCCGGGGTCAACGGCGTTCCGGTGACGCGGTCGGCGATCTCCGGTAGCGCGGCGGCGACCGCGTTGCCGATGGCCGCCGGCGGGCCGATCGTCCCCGACTCCCCGGCGCCCTTCATGCCGCCCGGCGTGCGCGGCGAGGGCACCTCCAGCGTCGCGAGCCGGATGTCGGGGATCTCCCGGGTGGTCGGCAGCAGGTACTCGGCGACCGGCTGCCCCTCCTCGGTGTAGACGATCTCCTCTGTCAGCGCCATGCCGATCCCCTGCGCGATCCCGCCGAGAACCTGGCCCTCCACGATCGCCGGGTTGACCAGCACGCCGGAGTCGTTGACGGCCCAGTAGCCCTCGACCTCGACCGCTCCCGTCTCCGGGTCGACCGCGACCGCCGCCGCGTGCGCCCCGTAGGCGTACGTCATGTCGGCCGGATCGTAGGAGACCCGCTCCTCCAGTCCGGGTGTGGCCCCCTCGGGCAGGTCCCAGCCCCGCCACGCCGACGTGGCGATCTCCCGCAGCGTCAGCGACGCCTGCGGATCTCCCTTGACGCGTACGACGGAGTCGACGATCTCCAGGTCGGCCGGCGCAGCCTCCAGCCGATGGGCGGCGATGGCCACAATCTTCTCCCGCAGCCGGTCCCCGGCCAGGGCCAGCGCGCCGCCGCCCACCGCGAGCGAGCGGCTGGCGATCGACCCGATCGAGGAGTACGGCGTGGCCGAGGTGTCGCCCAGCACCACGCGTACCCGGTCGAGCGGCACCCCCACCCGGTCCGCCGCGATCTGGGACAGCGCCGTCTCGATGCCCTGCCCGACCCCCGACACACCCGACGAGACGACGACCGAGGCGTCCTGCTCCATGCGCAGGATCGCGGTCTCGAAGCCCCCGGCCAGCATGCCCATGGCCTTCATGCCCATCGACGAGCCGAGCCCGGTGCCCTCCACGTGGCAGGAGTAGCCGACGCCGCGCCTGCGCCCGTCGTCACGGGCCGGGGGAGTGACCAGGTCGCGCAGGGTACGCAGGGCGCGGGGATAGTCGCCGGAGTCGTACGCCTGCCCGGTCCGGGACGTACAGGGGAGCTCGTCGGGGCCGAGCATGTTACGCAGCCGCAGCTCCACCGGGTCGGCGCCGAGCCGTCTGGCCGCCTCGTCGATCAGCCGCTCCCTGGTCCAGGTGGCCTCCGGCTGGCCGAAGCCGCGGTAGGAGCCGGTCGGGGTGGTCGTCGTGACGACGGCGCGCAGCCGTACCCCCGCCCGGTCGAAGCGGTAGGGGCCGGGCAGCAGCGTGGCGGTCACCGCGAACGGCGAGATGCCGACGTTCGACGGGTGGCCGCCGAGGTCGCCGACGACGTCGGCGTGCAGCGCGACGAAGCGCCCGTCCGCGTCGAGCGCCAGACGGGCCCGGTGTAGGGCGGCCCGCGAGGGCAGGGTCGCGGCGAGGCGGTCGGTGGGCGACTCCGTCCAGCTCACCGGGCGGCCCAGGCGCATGGCGGCCAGGCAGATGAGCACCTCGTCCGGATACAGGTGCTCCTTTCCCCCGAAACCGCCGCCCGCGTCGCCGGTCACCACGCGTACCCGGTCGTGCGTGAGCCCGAGCGCGTCCGCGGCCTGCTCGCGTACGTGGTGCGGGGCCTGCGTCGAGGTCCGCACGGTCAGCTCGCCGTCGGCGAAGTCGGCGACGATGCCGCGCGGCTCCAGCGGGTACGGCGTGGCCCGGCCGAACGTGAACGTCATCTCCACCACGTGCGCGGCCCCGGCGATGACCGCGTCGCAGTCCTGGTCGCCGAGCGTGAAGTCGGTCAGCACGTTGCCGCCCCAGACCGGGTACAGCAGCGGGGCGTCATCGGCCAGCGCCCGCTCGATCCCGATCACCGGGGGCAGCGCCTCGTATCCGAGGTCGAGCAGGTCGGCCGCGTCCCTGGCGGCCTCAGGCGTCCGCGCGATCACCACGGCGAGCGGTTGGCCCACGTAGCGGATCGCCTCGTCGAGCGCCAGGTAGGAGGTGACGGGCTGGCCGGGGCTCAGGGTGACGCAGGGCAGGCGGACCGCGGCGGCGTCGCCCGGCGTGATGACGTCGAGCATCCCGTCGACCGTCCACGCCTCCTTGGCGTCCCAGCTCACCAGCCGTCCGTGGGCGATGGGGCTGCGGACGACCACCGCGTACGCCATGCCGGGCAGCCGTACGTTCGCGACGTAGCGGGCGCGCCCGGTCAGCAGCCGGGCATCCTCGCGACGGGGCGTCCTGGCACCCACATAACCTTCAGCCATAGCCCGATTGTGAGCGTGGGCGGACGGCCGGTCCATCAACACACGGGTGTCACTCGGCTACCTCTTGTGTCACCTGGCTGCCTCTTGTGTCATCCGACTGCCTCCCGGCACGGGTGTTACCCGGCCGCCTCCCACACGGCCTCGAAGGCGGCTCCGGTGATCTCGGTCAGCTCCCAGATCTCCACGGCCTGCTCGGTGAGGAAGCCGTGCTCGTCCTGCAGATGGCGCCACCAGTAGCGGTGCGCGGCGCGGTCGGGTCCGATCTCGATCTGTCTGACCGCCCAGTGCTCGCCTTCGCCCTCGACGGTCTCGAACAGCCATAGGCCGCCGCGCTCGTCGTCGCCGCGCCAGTGGTGGCGCGGCAGGTCCGACTCGGTGAGCTGCTTGATCAGGTCGGGAAGCACGGCTCCACTCTAGGTTGATCGTGAGCCGCCATGGGTAGCCGGTGGGCATGAGGCGACCACGGGGGAGCTGTGCAGACGTTCCTGCCTTATCCCGACTTCGCGCGCACCGCGGCGGTCCTCGACCCGCTGCGGCTGGGTAAGCAGCGGGTCGAGGCCCTGCAGATCCTGCGCGCCCTCACGATCCCCGGCTACGGCTGGCGGCACCACCCGGCGGTGCGCATGTGGGCGGGATACGAGGAGGCCCTGGTGCGGTACGGGCTCGACGTGTGCGGCCGGTGGTGCGCCACCGGCCGTGCCGACACCTGTGCCGGCACCCTGGCCAGGGAGTTGGCCGAGCGCTGTGGCAGCACCGCCGTCCGCTCCCAGGTGTGCCTGGAGGCGGACGGCGAGCTGCCGCCGTGGCTGGGCGACGCCGGTTTCCATCTCAGCCACCGCTCCGCCCTGCTGCGCAAGGCGCCCGGCTTCTACCGGCCGCTGTTCGGCGACGAGCCCGACGACCTGGACTACGTCTGGCCCGCCTCGGGCCGCCCGCCCTCGTGCCTCACTTGAGCAGGCTGTCCCCGATCCAGCCCTCGGGGGCGCAGCCCGGTGGGATGGCGAAGACGGCCGAGCCGACGGGTGTGATCCACTCGTTCAGCAGGTCGCCCTTGGCCAGGTTGCGCTGAATGGGAATGAACTGCCGGTCGATGTCCGCCTGGTAGGAGGCGAACAGCAGCCCGGAGTCCGATTTGCCGTCCGGAGTGAGCCCTTCGTCGTAGTTGTAGGGACGGCGCAGGATGCGCAGCCCCGGGTCCGTGACGTGGGCCCGCCTGATGTGGGCGTACTCGGAGATGATCGGGAAGCCGAGCTTGTTCACCTGGCTGTAGTCCGCCTCGTCGCGTTCCGCCCGGCCGGTCAGCGGGGCGCCCGTGTCGAGGCGGCGGCCGATCGTGAACTCCCTGGCCACCCGGTCGGCCGCGTCCCATGACTCCAGGCTCATGCGGATGCGCCGCAGCACCAGCGTGGTGCCGCCGCGCAGCCACGCGGGTCCTTGGGAGATCCACACGGCCCGGTCCAGGTCGGCGGGCTGGATCGTACCGTCGACCTGGCCCATCAGGTTGCGCCGTGTCGCGCTCTGGAAGCCGCGCTGGATCCAGCGGACCTTGGCGAACGCGCGGGCGTCCTTGACGATCATCCGCAGCGCGTGGGCGACGGTGACCCCGTCGTCCGCGCAGATCTGCACCAGCAGGTCGCCGCCGCTCCACCGCTTGTCCAGCTTGTCGATCGTGAACGACGGCAGCGGAGCCACCGGCGACTCCGCCTTCACCGCCGCGAACAGCCCCGGACCGAAGCCGAACGTGATCGTCAGCCGGGCGGCCGTCGCGGCCAGCTCGGGCTCGGTGTCGGCCAGCGCGGGCCGCCCCTGGGTGAGGCGGCGCGCGTCGTCGGTCAGCAACTGGAGGAGCCGTACGACGGCCTCCTTGTCGCTGTCCGGCGACAGGTCGAGGCCGACGAAGACGGCGTGCGCCTGCGGAGGCGTCGCTATCCCGGCCTGGTGGGCGCCGTGGAAGGGCTCGACGGCGACGGTGGCCTGCGCGGGGGGTGTGGTGAGGGCACCGACGGCCGTCAGAGCGCCTCCGGCGATGAGACCCCGGCGGCTGATCACTTGTGGCCCATACCGGGCTGGTAGTCCTCCTTGCCACCGGCGAAGTCCTTGCCGATCGCGGTGAACTCCAGCGGCTTGCCGCCCTTGACGGTGAGCGTGAACGGGATCCGGGCGCCCGGCAGCACCTCCTGCGCGACGCCCATCAGCATGATGTGGTCGCCGCCGGGCCGCAGCTCGTGCGTGCCGTGCGCGGGGATGACGAAGCCGCCCTCCTTGGGCCGCATGATCATCTTGCCGCCGGACTCCACGACCTCGTGCAGCTCGATCTTCGGGGACAGCGGCGAGGCGCCGGAGACGATCGTCACCTCGGCGCCGGTGTTGTTGACCAGGGTGCCGAAGGCGGCGCTCATCCCCTTCTTGGCAGTCTTCACCCAGGGGTCGGTGATGGTGAGGGCCGGGGCGGCGACGGCGGGGAACTGCTCGGCCGGTGCGGCGGCGACCTGCGTGGAGCCGCAGCCCGCGAGTGCGATGGCGGCGGCGGCGAGCAGCAGGGCATGGCGAGAGAACATGGGGAAAGGCCTTTCTTCACCCGGTACGGCACGCCGAAGCGCGCCCTGCCGGGCGTGGTCGTCAAAACGGAGGTCAGCTGGTTTCGACGACCATCGGCGGACCTCGCCCAGAGACCACGTGCCGCAGCACGGCCGAGCGGAAGACCGGTGGCTCCGCCGTACACGGAGCCGGGAACGGCGCCCGGATGACGGGCAGCAGCACGACCAGCAGCCGTATGGCCAGACGGCGCAGCAGCCCCCAGAGCAGGGCCTCGCCGCGCGCCAGCCACAGGGCGGTCAACCCGATCGCCCAGCCGTGCGCGACCAGCATGCCGAGACCCGGCACCAGGCCCGAGTGCGCGTGACCCGTCGCCGCGATCGGCGAGGCGGCGTGGGCCAGCGAGAACAGCAGGTGCATGACCACCTGGAGACCGCCGAGCAGCGGCAGGATCGCGCCCATGGTCCGCTCGCGCCCCGACAGCGGGAAGGCCGCCGCGAACGACAGCCCCAGCGCGATGCCCATGGCCGGTGCTCCGACCGTGCCACCGCCGAACGCGTGCGCCGCGACGCCCAGCCCGAGGCACACCGCGGCGAAGGCCGAGGTGCGGGCGAGGCGGAAGGGCAGACCGGCGGTCACAGTGCCGTCATCATGCCATGGCCGTTGGTCGCCCCGTGATCAAGCATCGGAGTGAATACTCACTCCGCTCTTGACGGAGTGAATACTCACTCCGTACCGTGGTCCGCATGAGCGAGAAACCAGTCCGGCGCAGGGCGCCGGGAATGAGCCCGGAGGAGCGCCGCGCGATGATCATCGCCGCCGCCCTCCCCCTGGTGGCCGAGTACGGCACCGCCGTCACCACCAGCAAGATCGCCAGAGCGGCGGGCATCGGTGAGGCCACCGTCTTCCGTGTGTTCGCCGACAAGGACGAGTTGCTCGACGCCTGCATGGTCGAGGCGATGCGGCCCGACCACGTGGTCACGGAGCTCGCCTCCATCTCGCTCGACCAGCCGCTGGCCGACCGGCTCGCCGAGGCGGCCGACGCGCTCCGCGCCTACCTGGCGCGCATGGGCACCGTGGCCGGAGCCCTGCATTCCAGCGGCCACCGGGGCGGTGAGCGAGGCGCCCGCCCGCAGCCGGGCAGCCGCGAGGCGTCCATGGAGCTGATCGGGGACGCGGTCGCCGACCTGTTCGAACCGGACGAGGCGGCGCTGCGGCTGCCCGTCGCTCAGGTGGGCAAGATCTTCCTGAGCCTGCTGTTCACCCGGTCGACCATCCTGCCCACGAGCCAGCTCGTCGAGGTGTTCCTGCACGGAGCCCTCAAGGAGGAGGAGTCAGCGTGAGCGTGTCCCTCAACCACACGATCGTCCCCGCGGCCGACAACAACCGGGAGGCCGACTTCTTCGCCGACATCATGGGGCTCGAGCGCCTGCCGCCTATGGGGGCCCGCGGGCACTTCGCCCCTGTGCGGGTCGATGAGCGGCTCACGCTCGACTACATGATTGTCGAGAATCCTGAGGGGCATCACTTCGGGTTCGACGTTGATCCGGCCACGTTCGACGCGATCCTGGCCCGCATCCAGGAGCGCGGCGTGCCGTACGGGAACCACCCCGCGACCCCCGACAACGGACGGATCGACCACCCGCTCTGCCCGCGCGGGCTGTTCTTCACCGACGCGGTCCGCAACCTCTACGAGATCATGTCACCTGCGTGAGCACGCCTCGCCGATCAACGCGAAGCAACCGGCGGCGTGCGCCGCCGACCGACGCGGAGCCACCGGCCGCGCGCCATCGGCCGACACGACCGCTTCTCCACCGGCATAATGGCGCTCAATGCCGAAATTACATGACCTGGCGGATTATGCGGCGACCATGGGTCCCGTCATCGGCGCGGTCCACGTGAACGTGCATGCCTCGGCTCGCGCGCAGGACGCGGGACTGCTGCCCGGCTTCCTGATCGACCTGCGCTTCACGCTCCCCCTCCGCCCGCTGAGCCGCCGCTCGCTCGCCACGATCTACCGGTACGGCGACGCGGCCGAGCTCGACGCCGAGATCCAGGACCACCTGGACCTGGGCATGCTGGAGGAGGACGGCGACGGCGCGCTGCGGGCGACGGCCAAGGCGCTGGCGTTCATCGACAGCCTCTACGCCGTGCACGCCGCCACCACCGAGCGGATCTGGGCGGGCCGCGACCTCAAAACGCTCGCCGAGCTGGCCGGACGGGTGATCGGCGCGGCCGGAGCGGATCCCGGTGACGCGCAGGGCGCCACGACGGATCTGGGCGCCTTCGCCGCGATGGCGCCGCCGTACGAACCGGTGGGCACACCGGCGGGTGTGCTGCTGTTCAACCGGCTCGCCGCGCTGCGCTACCACCGCGCCGACTCGCATGCCGCCGCCTGGCGGGCCGCCGGCCTCACCGCCGGCGAGATCGTCGTGCTCGGGCCGGGGCCGCTGCGCGACCGGATCGAGCATGAGACCAACCGGCGGGCCGCCGAGCCGTACGGCGCGATCACCGAGCACGAACGCGCGCTGTTCCACGACGGCCTGCTGGCACTGGTCTAGCCAGGCCCGGGCTCGCTCAGAGCGAGACGGGCAACCCCCGTTCAGAGGGAGGCGAGTAACCGGCCCACCTCCGCACGGTCGTTGACGCCGAGCTTCTCGTACACGGCCTGCAGGTGGTTCGCGGCCGTCCGGGTGGAGACCGTGAGCCGGGCGGCGATCTGCCGGTTCGTCAGGCCGGCCGCCGCGAGCTGGACGATCTCCCGCTGGCGCGGCGTCAGCTCGGGCGTGGCCAGCTCGACCAGCGCGGGCGTCGACACCCCCGGGCAGCGCCTGGCCAGCGACCACGCCCTGGTCTGCGCCCCCTTGGCCAGAGCGCCCCTGCCCATCGCCCGGTAGGCGGCGGACTCCTGGGCGGTGGCCTCGGCGGCGTACAGAATCATCCCGAGCCGCTCGAACCCGGCCGCCACCGCACGCAGCTCGTCGGGGTCGCCGGTGGCCCGCGCGTGCCGGGCCAGGAGCCCGGCGAGGTGCCCGTCCACCCGTTCGGCCAGCGCGGACAGGCGGTCGGCGGCCAGCGCGGGAACCCCCAGCCGCACCAGATCGTGCAGCGCGAACATCAGGTGCCCGGACTGCTCGTGCTTCTCCGCGGCGTCGGCCGCCGACAGGCATAGCCGTACCGCCTCGTCCAGGTCTCCGCCGGCCGCCGCCACCCACACCGCGGCCTGCAGCGTCGGGTAGCGGGTGAACGCCCATCGGGAGGCCAGCTCCTCGGCCTCGGCCTGCAGGTCGCGCGCCTCCGCCGTCCTGCCCAGCAGTGCCAAAGCGTGCGCCTGTTCGGCCAGGCACCGTCCTCGGTACGGCGAGCGGTCGTACAGCCCGGCGGCGTCGTCGCGGCTCCAGCGCACGGCGCCCTCGGCGTCGCCCCGCAGCCTGCTGACCAGCGCGCGGAACGCCCCGAACCCGGAGACCGACAGCTCGGCGGCGGCCAGCTCCATGCCGTAATCGGCGGTGCGTTCCGCCGCGTCCAGCCGCCCGGCGAACGTCTCGGCCGCGCAGCGCGCGTCGAGCATCGTCGGCAGCGCGTGCGGCGTCTCGTCCCCCCAGTCGTCCACCCCGGCCAGGGCCTGCTCGACGACCGCGATGGTGTGCTCGGTCCGTCCCGAGTAGGCGCTGGTCCACGAGTCGAGCGCGGCCAGGTGCGCCGCGCCGCGCACGGTGATCGGCGTGCACGCGCGGGCCCGTTCGAGCGACTCGACGGCTCGGGTGGTGCGGCCCGCCCAGAACTCGGCCACGCCGAGGTAGATGTGCGCCTCCTGCTGCCAGGCCGGGTCGGTGAGCGTACGCGCCGCCTCGCCGAGCACCCGGCACGCCTCGGTGAGCGAGCCCGCCCAGGCGTGGTTGAGTCCCAGGCTGATGGCGTGCTGCGCGCGCTCGCTCTCGGTGACCACCGCCGGTGCCGTCTGCCGCAGCGCCGTCAGCGCGGTGTCGGCATCGCCGAGCACCATGAGCGACTCGCCGAGCAGCGCGACCGCGGCCACGCTCGGGCCCGCGTCCATCGCCGCCCTGGCCAGCCGCGCGGCCAGACGGGGATCCTGCCTGGCCCAGGCCAGCCGAGCAGCGACGAGCAGCATGTCCGGATCGGTGGTCGAGCCGCTGTCGAGCCGCCACACGGCCGCGCGCAGCACGTCCTCGCGCCGCCGCAGCCCGCTCGCCTCCAGCGCCTCGGCGAGCATCCGCAGCCGCCGCCGCGTCCGCAGCGTGCCGCAGGCGCCGCGTACCACCTCGCCATAGAGGGGGTGGCCGAGCCGCACGTGCTCTCGCTGCACGTCGCGCACGGCCACGATCAGCCCGCGGTCCTCGACTCGCTCCACCGCGATCGGCGAGGTGAGCGAGACCAGCAGATCGGTGCCGAGCGGCTCGCCGAACGCCACCAGCTCCAGCACCTCCCGCTCCTCCTGGTCGAGGTGCCCGATCCTGGCGTCGACCAGCTCGCGCAGCCGGGTGGTCATCGACAGCTCGCCCTGCCAGCGCCACTGCCCGTCGGTCTCGGTCAGACATCCCGAGGTACGGCCGGCGTGCACAACCTCGCGCAGGTAGAGCACGTTCCCCTCGCTGACCCTGGCCAGGTGCCTGACGGTCTGTCCGGCCACCTCTCCGCCGAGCGCCCCTTCCAGCACCTTTCCGACCTCGGCCACGGTCAGGGGCGGCAGCTCGACCCGGCGCAGCAGCTCGTCCTTCCACAGCGCGGCGACCGGCGCGGGCAGCGGCTCACCGCTGCGCACCGTGACCAGTAACCTCGCGGCGCCGCTCTCCGCCAGGTGGTGCACCAGCGCGGCCGAGGCCGCGTCGAGCCGGTGCGCGTCGTCCACGCTCACCAGCAGTTCGTCCCGTCCCGCGCTGATGCCCAGGTGCCGTGCGGCCCAGCGCAGCAGGTTCTCCCCGCTGCTGGGCGGTTCGGTCAGCGCGTGGGCGAACGCGCCGAACGGGATCGCCGCCGCCGTCTCCGTACCCAGCGCCCGAACCACCCCGTACCCCTCCAGGCCGGACAGCGCCTGCGCCGCCAGCCTGCTCTTGCCCACCCCCGCGTCTCCGGCGATCATCACGCCCGCCCGCGACCGCAGTGCCTCCCGTACGGTCGCCAGCTGGCCCCCTCGCCCGACGAACGGCCATGTGCTCCCCAGCTGCTCGCTCATCGTGCCTCCTCTCACCCTCGATGATGGTGAGCGAGGTTCGCGGGAGGTTCAAGGCTGATCTCGGCTCAACCCGGCGGCGGAGAGCAGCAGGTCGACGATCGCCTCGCTCCCGCTGAACGGCACCGGTTCGCCACCGACTTCTTCGAGCAGCCCGCGGAGCTGGCCGCCGGACTGCTCAGGCTCGACCAGCCGTACGATGACCGTCCTCATGTCGGCACCATCTCCCCGACCGGTTCAGGCCAGGTTCAGGTGGGCCGGAGAGGGGCTGCTCAGATGGGGTCGAGGCGGGCTTTTCAGGTGGGGTAGGGCGCGGGTTCGACCTCCAGCTCGCGCATCCGCTCGGCGTACAGGGCGTAGCGCCGCCGCGCGTCGCCGCGTCGGCCCGCCGAGTCCAGCACCCGCACCAGCCCGAGGTGGGCGCGCTCGTCGTATCGATCGCGTTCGAGCAGGCGCAGCCAGTAGCGAGCCGCCTCGTCGTGCCGCCCCTCGCCCGCCCGCGCCGTCGCGAGCCTGGCGGCCGCCCGCACGTACGCCAGCCGCGCCTCCTCCCGCAGCCCCACGGCCCAGTCGGCGTACGGGTCCTCCTCGCAGAAGTCGCCCCCGTAGGACGCCTCGGCCTCCGCCCACCGCGCCAGCGCCTCCGCCGCCCGCCCCGCCTGATCGAGTTGCCCGGCCGAGCCCACCAGATCGAGGAAGTCCTCAACATCGACGTCCACGTTCGCCAGATCGAGCCGCAGCGCGCCCTCGTCGGAGACGACGAACTCGTCCGCCGGACGTACATGATCCGGATCGAGCACCGCCCGCAGCGTGGACACCATCACGTTCAGCCGCTTCAGCCCGACCGCGTCGCCCTGCTGCTCCGGCCAGAGGATCTCCACCAGCCGTTCCCTGCCGATCGCCGCGCCCCGGCGGCTGACCAGGATCTTCAGCAGGTCGCGGGCCTTGCGCGACTGCCAGGCCGTACGCGCGACGGGCACCGCGCCGCGCAGGACTCGGAACGTTCCCATGGTCTCGACCCGCACACGCGCCTCCGCCACCGGCGTGAACCGGCCGACCAGCGCGTCGATCCTGGCATCGAGCGCCCGGCAGCCGATCGCGTGCATGCGGCTCCTGACCTGATGCGCGATCTCCCTGCCGGGCACCGCGTCGCCCAGCGCGGCCCTGACCAGCTCGGCCCTGGCCCGGCCGATCGGATCGCCGAGCGCCGACCACTGACGCACGGCCTCGTCGGCCAGCCGGGAGTCGCCGTCGAGCTCGGCGCGCAGCTCCACCATCGCCGCCCGCGCCGCGTGGTCCCTGCGGCGCACGGCGGCGGACTCGGCCTCGGACAGCAGCGCCCTGGCCTCGTCATATCTCCCGGCCGCCAGCGCGACGCGGGCCGCGACCAGCCTGGCGTCCACCCCGGCGATGCCCTCCGCGTGCTTCAGCGCCCGCGCGGCCACGCGGGCCGCCTCGTCGGGATCGTCCTCCGTGAGCAGGACGGCCAGCTTGTTCAGGGCGTTGGACAGCTCCTGAACCTCGCCGGACGCGCCGGCGTCCGCGATGATCCGCCGGTAGATGGCCATCGCCGACCTGCGGTCGCCGCGCAGCACCTGGATGTCGGCCAGCCGGATCAGCCCATAGCCGACGAACCGCGACCCCATCGCCTCCCACCTGGCCGCCGCGTCCGCGGCGTCGATCGCCGCCTCCTCCAGCCGGCCGAGCCCGATCAGCGCCTTGGCCCGGTTGGCGATGTTGAGTGCGGCGTACGGGGCGAACGACACCAGATCCGACAGCCTGGCCGCGATCTCGACCTCCGCCAGCGCCCTGGTGTAGGCGGCCTCATCGAGGTGACAGGAGGCGCGATTGGCCCGGATACGGATGAGCTGGACGACGTCCCCGGCCCGCTCGGCGTACTCCAGCGCGCGCAGGTAATAGGCGTCGTTGGCCCGCCGGTCGCCGTCGAGCGAGGCGAGCATGGCCTGCACGGTGTTGGCCGCGGCCAGGGCGCCGGGATCGCCCAGCGCGCTGGCCAGCTCCAGCGCCCGGTCCGCGAGCTCGGCGCAGCCCGCCCGGTCGCCCTTCAGCCAGAGCACCGACGCGGTGGAGGCCGCGCACATCGCCGCGTCGGCCGGCGGCAGCCCGTACTCGAAGCCCTTGGTGTAGATGGCGATGGCCGAGTCTAGATCGCCACGCAGATGGTCGATGAGGCCGAGCCGCCGGGCCAGGAACGCGTCGAACACCGAGGTCGCCGCCGCGCGGGCGAGCAGGTCGCGCGCCCGGGTCCAGTCGCCGCGGTTCTGCTCCGCGATGCCCGCCAGCCGCTGCATCGCCGGCGCCTGCCTGATCGGCTCGGGCAGCAGGGCGAGCGCCGCCACCACGTCGTCGCCGCGCTCGGCCAGGCGCAGGCCGTGCGTGCCGAGCAGCGAGGTGACGAGCGTGCTGTGCCGGGTGGCGACCGCGGCGCGCAGGGCAAGCTCCGGCTGGTCGTGCTCGACGTACCAGCGGGCGGCGACGGCGGCCGTGTCGTGGGCCTCGTGCCGGTCGAGCGGCGCGTGCGCGGCCAGCACGTGGGCGCTGGTCGCGGTCAGCCGGTATCCGCTGGGCAGCCTGTGTCCGTCGGCCGTCGGGTGGGCGCCCGGCCCGTGTCCGTCGGCTGTGCGCTGAGTGCCCGTCGAGGCCGCCCGGTGCCCGTCGTGGCCGGCCTCCAGGAACAGGCCCCGGCTGGTCAGCGAGGCCAGCGTGTCGGGCGGGGCGCCGAGCGCGGCGGCGAGGTCGTCGGTGAGCACGGGCAGCACGGTCGCCGCCCGCAGTAGCTCGCGCATCGCCGCGGGCAGGTCATTGAACGCCGACAGCGTGAGCCGCTCCAGCGTGGCGGAGGTGGCGGCCAGGCCCGCGGCCGTACCCGGCCAGGCGGCCGGATCGGTGCGGGCGAGCGCGTCGAGCGCGGCCCGCACGGCGGCGGGCCAGCCGCCGCAGGCGTCGTGCAGCGTGGCGGCGATCGCCGCCCCCGGCTCGCCCAGCCGCTCGCGCGCCCAGGCCGTGGTCTCGCCGATCGTGAGCGCGAGGTCGGTCGCGTCGAGGTCGAGCACCTCATGATCCTGGCGAAGGCGCGCGGTGGGGAACGGCAGCGGCGCCCGTGATGCGGTGACCACGTGCAGGTGGCGGGGGGCCGCCCGGACCAGGGTCTCGACATAGCGTACGGAGCCGGCCGCGCCGATGATCGTCTCGATGCCGTCGAATACTAAGGCGAGTCCCCGTCGCAGTCGCCCCGCCAGCGCCTCGGCCAGCGCGCCCGCCAGCGCCGCCGCCCTGGACAGCTCGTCGGCGTCCGGCCCGAGCGGGGACTCGGCGGCGGCGGCGAGCTCGGCGGGCAGGTCCGGAACCACCTCCGCCAGGGCCGAGACCAGCGCGCCGGCCAGCGTGGTGAGGTCGCGATCGGCCGGCCCCAGCCGGTGGAGCACCGCGCCGACCGCCTCACTCCAACTCGTCAGCGCGATCGACTTGCCGTAGCCCGTGGTGGCCACCAAAGTGGTGAGCCTGTGCGTCAGCGCCCCGTCGAGCCGCCGGTCGAGGGCGGGACGGGGTTGCACCCACCCACGTTCCACCCACGCATGTTACGCCGGGGATCGCGAACGACTCCAGAGTTCGCAAAGTGCCACCTCCCGGTAACCGGCCCGGAGGCGCACTATGGTCGAGTACCTCTTCGAGGAGGGTCGCGGTGGATCAGGACCTGCCCGGCGGAGCGAGGCTGATCGTGGGGGTGGACGAGTCCCCGGCCTCGCGCTGGGCACTGGCGTGGGCCATCGGGGCCGCGCGGCTGCATCGGATGGCGCTGATCGCCGTCCACGTCAGCCGGGCCCCGGTACACCCCTTCCCCGAGGCGCTGCCCGTGCAGCACGCCATGAAGGCGGGGGAGGAGGCGCGGTGCAACGAGGTGATCGCGGGCGTGTTCGACGACGTGGCCGGTGGGCTGCCCGCCGACCTCACCACGGCGGTGGTCGGCCGGGTCGGTGATCCCGGCTATCACCTCGTCGACCTGGCCCGTGAGGGCGATCTGCTGGTGCTGGGGCGGGGCAAGCGGGGGATGCTCAGCCGGTTGTTCCTGCCTTCGACGAGCATGTACTGCGCTCGGCACGCCAAGACGACGGTCGTGATCGTCCGGCAGCCGACACCGCCGGACGAGCCGCACCTGCCGGGGGAGCGCACGCGACGGTTCTGGAGCCGTAAGCACATCTAGCGGGGTCGGGTGTCCGTTCTTCCTCTCCCCCGACCCCCGGACCTCCCGGATCCTCGACTCCCGGGTCCTCGGACCTCCCGAGTCCCCGGGTCCCCCGAGTCCCCCGAGTCCCCGAAGGGGGTATCTCCCAATAAGGACCCCAGCCACCACAGACCGTCACAGGGATCGAGACAGTCGTGTGACGGTGTCAGACCAGGGCTTCCTTCAGGACGTTCAAGCCCTCGGGGATCTCGGCTTGCTGAATCGCGCCGTACCCCAGAACCAGGCCCTGCTGGGCGGGGCTCTCACCGCAGTAGGCGTCGAGCCGTTCCAGCGCGAGCCGGGGAGCCGGACGTACGGACACCCCAGGGGAGAAGCGGGCGCACAGGTGCAGCCCCGCGACCGAGGGGACCAGCCGCAGGCGGTCGTCGTCGGCGAGGCTGTCGACGACGAGGGCGTGCCGGGCGGCGTACTCGCGGGTGGCCTTCCTGATGTGCCTGGCCAGCAGGCCCTCGTCGATGAAGCGGGCCAGCGCGGCCTGCGTGGACAGCTCGCCGTGGGAGTCGCTCAGCTGCCTGGCGGCGCGCAGCGCGGGCATGAGCGAAGCGGGGGCGACCAGGAAGCCGAGGCGCAGCATGGGCAGCAGCGTCTTGGAGAACGAGCCGACATAGATGACCCGCCCCGACCGGTCCAGGCTCTGGAGCGGCTCCAGCGGCCGGTCGCCGAAGCGGAATTCACTGTCGTAGTCGTCCTCGACGATCACGCCGCGCCGCCGCTCCGCCCAGGCCAGCAGCGCGGCGCGGCGAGCCAGCGACATCGGGGTGCCGAGCGGGAACTGGTGGGAAGGGGTGACATACACCAGCCGGGCGGCGTTCGGGATGGCGGTCACGTCGATGCCCTCGCCGTCCACCGGGACTCCGGCCACGCGGGCGCCCAGTGAGCGGAACAGCCGGCGCGCGGGCGGGTAGCCCGGCTCCTCGACCGCCACGCAGGCGCCGGGGTCGATGAGCACCCGGCCGATGAGGTCGAGCGCCTGCTGGGCGCCGTTGGTGATCAGGACGTCGTCGGCACCGGCTCGTACGGAGCGGCTGATACCTATATGTCGTGCGATAGCGTCCCTTAGGGCTTCGTGGCCGGAAGGGTCGGCATATCCGGCGAGGCTGGTACGGAGCTCACGGGCCACCAGCCTGCGCCACGTCTCCATCGGGAACAGCCGGGGATCGGGCACGCCCACGCGGAAGTCGTACTCGTGGGTGGAAGCCGGCGCCTCGGCGGCCATGGACCGCCAGATGGCACGGGGCCGTACGACGCCCTGGGGCGCCGACCTGGTGGCGCGTACCCGCTCCGCCGAGACGAACGTGCCCGCGCCCGCCCGGCCGACGAGGAAGCCGTCGGCCACCAGGCGGTCGTAGGCGACCGCGACCGTGTTCCGGGAGATCTCCAGCCGTCTGGCCAGCTCGCGGGTCGGCGGCAGGCGTTCGCCCGATCTGAGCCGGCCGTCGAGGATCGCGTCCAGCAACTGCCGGTAGACCTGTGCGGCCAGGTCACCCCGGCCATGAAGGCTTACGTGGACATCCATCTTGGCCCAATCATTTACCCGAAAATTGGAGCTTATACCGGGACAAGATGAGTCTTAGGGTGGAGCCATGACACAGCGCATGAATCTCGGCGAACTAGCCGGCGAGGCCTATAAAGCCATGGCCGGCCTCGACCGGTACGTCCGGCACAGCACCCTGCCCGCACCCCTGCTGGAGCTGGTACGCCTGCGCGCCAGCCAGATCAACGGCTGCGTCTACTGCGTGGACATGCACAGCGGCGACGCCAAGCAGGCGGGCGAGAGCGACGCCAGGCTGCACGCCGTGGCCGTATGGCAGGAGGCCCCCTTCTTCACCGCCCAGGAACGCGCCGCCCTGGCCTTCACCGAGGCCGCCACCAGGCTCTCGACCGACGACATCACCGACGAGATCTGGCAGCATGCCGCCGAACACTTCGACGACCAGGAACTCGCCGCCCTGGTGGTGGCCGTCGCCACGATCAACGCCTGGAACCGGATGGGCGTGGCCACCCGCATGACCCCCGAGTCGTACAAGGGCTGACCGCCGGTGCCACTCTTACCGCGACGGGACCTGCGACGATGACTACGACGGGACCTACTCCGGGACCCACTCCGAGATCCACGACGGCGAGCAGGCGGTCGAGCAGGCGGCTCCTCGTACAGGCGCAGCTGGCGAATTCGATCGGCGACGGCGCCTACCTGGTCACCTCGGCGCTCTATTTCGCCAGGATCGTCGGCCTGTCGGCGACGGAGATCGGCTTAGGGCTCACGCTGGGCTGGGCTGTCGGCACCGTCGCGGGCGTCCCCCTCGGCCACCTGGCCGACCGCCGCGGGCCGCGCGGAGTGGCCGTCCTCCTGGCCCTGTCGACCGCCGTCGCGGTCATGTCGTTCCTGTTCGTGCGGTCGTTCGCGCTGTTCGTACTGGCCGCCTGCCTGTACGGCACCGCGCAGACCGGCCTGTCCGCGGCCCGCCAGGCGCTGCTGGCCGGACTGATCGAGCCGGGCAAACGCACGGAGGTCCGGGCCGTACTCCAGTCCACGATCAACGGCGGCCTCGCGATGGGCGCCACTCTGGGCGGGTTCGCGCTGCATGTGGACAGCCGGGAGGCGTACCTGACGGTGTTCGCGGTGGACGCCGTCAGCTTCCTGGTCGCTGCCCTCCTGCTGCTGCGACTGCCCGCCGTCGCCCCCGTCCCCGCCGCCGCCGGGCCGAAGCTGGCCGTGCTCAGGGACCGGCCGTACGCGGTGATCACGCTGATCAACGCGGTCATGCTCTTCTACATGCCGCTGCTCAGCCTGATCGTCCCCCTCTGGATCGTCCAGCGCACCACGGCACCGACCTGGCTGGTCTCGGCCCTGCTCCTGGTCAACACGGTGAGCGTGCTGCTCTTTCAGGTACGGATCGCGCGGCGGGTCAGGGGCTTGGCCGACGCCTCCCGGTCGGTGCGGTACGCGGGCCTGGTCATGCTGGCGGCCTGCGCGGTGTTCGCGATGTCGGCCATCGGCTCGTCGGCCTGGCTCGCCGGGCTGATCCTGCTCGCCGCGGCCGGGCTCCAGGCGTACGGCGAGATGCTGCTCGGGGCGGGCGCCTGGGAGATCGGCTTCACCCTGGCTCCGGCGGACAAGCAGGGCCAGTACCAGGGCTTCTTCGGGACCGGGATGGCGGTGGCCAGGATGCTCGGCCCGGTCGTCCTCACCACCCTCGTCATCGGCGGGGGCACGCTGGGGTGGCTGCTGGTCGGCGGCCTGTTCGTGGCGGCCGGCGCCGCGATGACCCCGGCCGTGAGCTGGGCCACCCGCAACCGCTACGGTTTGACATGATCTACCTGGTGTCCGAGATGGGACGGGATAACCGGCCCCACCTGGGGTTGTTCATTCGTTCTTTGCACATCCGGTACATCTGGTTCGTGCACAACACAAGGACCGCAGCCATCCCTTGCTAGGCTGCATGTCAACCGTTGGGTCTCACCCCGGCAGGTGAGGCCGTCGAAGAAGTGGGGTCACACCGTGAAGAAGCTTGTCGTTCTGGCGCTGATCGCCCTTGGGGGGCTGCTGGTCTGGCGCAAGGTGCAGGCCGACCGCGCCGAGCTCGATCTCTGGACCGAGGCCACCGGCAGCGAGAACTAACCGACCTGGCGAGGCGATGAATGACGTCGTCCAGATAAAGCTGGCGTGCCTGGACCTGGCCGGCACAACAGTCGGTGACATCGCCATGGTCGAGCGGGCTTTCGCCGAGGCGATAGCCACTCAGGGCATCGTCCCCGGGACCGGCGCGTACGCGCGTGCCATGGTGCACGTGCACCGGTCCCGGGGCTGCCCGAAGATCGATGTCTTCCGAGGGATCTTCCCCGGCAACGAGGCCCAGGCTCAGGCGGCGAACCTGACGTTCGAGCGCTCATACGAGGGTGCGCTCGACCGAGCAGGTCTCGTTCCCATGCCCGGAGTCATCGAGGTCCTCGACAAGCTCCGCGGCTCCGGCCTGAAACTGGCCCTGATCACCGGCTTCAGCCGCGTCACCCTGAGCCGCATCCTCAGCGTGCTCGGCTGGCACGACAAGATCGACCTCGCCATCTGCCCCGAAGACGCGGGCGGCCGCGGCCGCCCCTGGCCCGACATGGTCCTGCACGCCGTACTCCGCCTCGGCATCGAGGACGTACGACAGGTGGCGGTCATCGGCGACTCGGAAAGCGACATGCTCTGCGGCCGCCGAGCCGGCGCCTCGATCGTGGCCGGCGTGATGACCGGCGTCCACAGCCGGGAGCGACTCCTCAAGGGAGGCGCCACACACATCCTGGACTCGATCGCCGACTTCCCAGGCTTGATCTTGAGCGAAGACCCGAGTAGGCAGCAGATGGGTGTCGGGGGCCGGTAAGCTATCTTCGTCACGTCGAGGGGCCTTAGCTCAGTTGGCAGAGCGCCTGCTTTGCAAGCAGGAAGTCAGGAGTTCGAATCTCCTAGGCTCCACCATTTTCTTCGGGTAGGTGGGCCGGGTGCCACCCACCCGTTGCCCGTCTGGGTGGTTGGTCGTGGAAGCCCGCCCCGAGCGGTCCTCGCTATCGCTCGGGCTGTTCTTCCTGGGGCGCCTTCGGCGCACAACGGGCTTCGCAATGGGGCGCTTCGCGCTGGGGGTTCAGGCGCTGCTTCCAGTCGGGCCGAAGCCCCGACCCCCGGAGGACTTCGCTTCGCTCATACGCCTTATTTTCTTGACGCGCAGGCTCCGCCTGCGCGTTCAACGTGGTCGTTCATATGGAGTGAGCTGGAAAGTGCCTCCTGGCGCTGCGGTCCCAGTTCCAGGAAAGCCAAACTTGATAGGTCAAGTGACTAGATGACAGTGGTCTAAGGCTGACTGACAGACGCCGCCACTCGTCATCATTTGCCACAATCACGCGTCAATCTATCCAGGTAACGCGAACGATCAGCGCAAGGCGCAGATGCTCCGCGACGATGAAGTGGAGGAACCCGCGGCCGCCGAACAGATCGAGCGTTCGAAGACCTCCCCCATACAACGGGCCTCTACCGGCGCGGACCGCATCTCTCCCGAGAACTGCGAGTTGGTCAGCAAGCCGCTCAACCTCAAGGATGACTGTCGGCGGGAGCCCGGCAATGACATGCTCGGCGTCGGGGTTGTACTCCCAGGTCCAGGCGTCACTCACCGACGACCTCTCGGCGCGCGGATGCCGTGATCTCATGGATTTCGGCCAAGGCCGAGTCCAACTTGACTCTGTCGGTCGCGGTAGCGACCTCTGTCTCCAACGCGTGCAGGCGGGCCGCTCGGGCGGGATAGCGCTGAATCGCCACGAACTCACCCCATTGCTGCAAGAAGTTCTGCAGAGGTGCCACCGTGCTCTGTCGCGCCGCCTGCTCTGTCGCCTGGTCGAGGTGGTCGACAAACTGGCTGAGGTAGGCCGGAGCGATCTGGGCAACTGCTGCCCTGAGGGCGGCGGTGGTCAGTGGCGGCTGAGGGATCAGCGACTCGCTGTCTTGATGCGGGGTGGACATCGTTGACCTCCAAGCTGTTACACCTCCACGCTACCGATACAACTGAACCCTTATCCACCTTGGAACCGCAGGTAAAAAGCCCTGTGTCGGGCGGCTGGCGTCCTCGTGTCGCTGGCGGCGGATTCCGGAGCGCGTAATCGTCAGGATAGACGTCTGCTGGATGTCGAGTCCGGTCTTCGGCTCAGGCGTCACCACCGTGCCGCCGGACGATCGGCGCCCGGAAGTCATGACTTGTCGTCCGTTCGGTGGGGCGCTCCGTCTGGGACCTGTAGCCCTGGCTCGCTCCCCATGCGGATGGGTCGATGGCAGATGGGATGATCAGGCGGGCGGGTGCACGCCTCGCATGGACGCGACCAGGTAACAGACATGATCGTCGTGCCATTAGCGTGCCATTAAGGGCGGTCAACAGCCGTCAGTCACGGTCGCTCGCGGACCATAGACGGCCCAGGTCGAGGCCGTTCCGCCTGGGGATCAGGCCGATTTGCAAGCAGGAAGTCAGGAGTTCGAATCTCCTAGGCTCCACCATTTTCTTCGGGTAGGTGGGCCGGGTGCCGCCCACCCGTTGCCCGTCTGGGTGGTTGGTCGTGGAAGCCCGCCCCGAGCGGTCCTCGCTATCGCTCGGGCTGTTCTTCCTGGGGCGCCTTCGGCGCACAACGGGCTTCGCAATGGGGCGCTTCGTGCTGGGGGTTCAGGCGCGCTCAGCCCTGGCTCATCGGATAGCGGGCTCTTGTCTGTACGTACTCCACGCTTTCGGTGAGGACGGCGCGCTCGCATCGGCCCCGGAGCGTGCTGCCCCTTGTCCAGGTGCCATCAAGGCGACAGAGGATCAGACTCAGCCCTCTTGCGGGAGAGGAGCAATCGGCGGGCGTCGCGATCCAAGCTGATGATGGTCACCTTGACGCGGTCGCCGACCTGAACGACCTGCTCGGGAGTCTCGACAGGCATAGAGACGAGCTCATCCAAGGGCACCAGGCCCTCGAAGCCTTCAACGAGTCTGACGAAGGCTCCGAACGGGACGAGCTTGGTCACGGTTCCGCAGAACTCCTGTCCCTCGCGAGCCGCGTCGGCGAACTCCTGGAAAGGATCAGGTTGAAGTGAGCGAAGGGAGAGCCTTGCTTCGCCCTGTACGTCATCGAAGTAGAGAAAGGAACAGGTGACTCGCTGCCCTACCTCGACGCCCTCAGAAACCTCATCGAAATGGCGCCAGGACAGCTCGGGGACCGTGATGAAACCTACTCCTGGATAGACGGGATGCGGCGGCCCATCATCCAGCGCCACGAACACACCGAACCGCTGCACGTCTGCCACTTCACCGCTGAGCACCTCACCAGGGCGGAGTCCTTTCAGGAATGCCCAGAGTTCGGGGTTCTCGGTCGCGGCCAGGGACAGACCGATCATTCCCTGTTCCTCATCGACAGCGATCACTTCGGCGGTGACGCGCTGGCCGACCTGTCTGGCCTCATCCGACCGGTGACGCCAGGAGAAGTCCAAGGGCCCGATGTTCGCCGATACCAGCCCCAGGCGCCCGTCGAGCCTCACCGCAGACCCGTGAGGACGTCCCACATGTGTGATCGTCCCCGAGACGATGTCGCCGACCCGAACCGCCCTCAAGATCTCAACTATGTCTTGATCGCCCGTCGGCCTATCCACACTGCTCACCCTGTCATAACTGGCCCCGTCCCTGTGGATCACTTCATGAGGTAATGGATCACATGAGTTTCTTCATGTACGACTTGATGGGCGAGACGATCGACGAGCCTGATGCGGACGCGATGCGGCGGGTTCTGGATGGTCTGGCAGAGGCAGACGACGAGCATCCTGATGTGTCGTTGTCGCATGAGAGCGGGTGGTGTCTCAGCGCGTTCACCGGCGGCCTGCTGGTGTGGGAGGACACTGACGATGACTCGGTGGCTCCCGGGGAGATGCGCAAGGTCAGCCGCGAGGAGATGCTGCGACTCTTCGGACTACTTGCGGCGGGCGACATCACCACGATCGAGGAGCTGCCCTGGCGGAGGTAGTCGGCCGAACTCGCTCATTGTCACAGTGCGGGTTCCCTTTTGAAGAGGCCCACTCTTAACCCCTTTTCGGTCCACGATCGGAAAGCAGCGCCGGCTCACCGGATAGCGCTGAACTGAGGTCGTATTTCCGGGCATGTAGGCGCTGACTCGGTCGTAGGTAGCAGTGGATCGCCTGTGCTCCCTTCCAGGGATTTGGCCGCTGCCCGTACTCTCTCCACCCATGAACAATCACGCAGCGAAAGTGAGGCCATCAGTGCTGCATACCTGGGTCCGCACCGCAGGAGGGCCACTAATCGCCGTCTCCAAATCCAAGCTGAACAGCTGGGCGGGTGTGGATGACAACGACGGTCCCGTAGAAACCTGGGGCGACTACGGCCGAGCCTGTGCCGTTGAAGGCTACATCGGCCTCGTTACCGTTGGTACGCAGCAGGCCCTTGTTCTCGGCGACGAACCTGCCATGACGACCTATCTGCCGGCCGAACGCCTCTTCTTACGCTGGGCCGCTGCAAACTCCGAGACTGAGCTGGTTGAGGCGGCCAAGAGAGCCCTCGCAGTGGAGCCGGTCTGGGACGATGATGAAGACCTGAACTGGGAGGTACGGGAAGCTGTCGTGCTCTTCGACTCTGCAATCCCCGGTGCTGAGCTGGAGCCTGACGAGCGCCTCATTATTGATCTTGAGCCTGGACGGTACAGGGTCCGAGCCACCTATACGGAAAACGAGGACTATCGGATGATCCTCGTCCAACTCCAGCCAGCAACCTGAGCTTTGGGCGTAATCTGCGCCTGTGCCTTTCCGCGGATCACGTGGTCTGGCCCGGAGTTGCTTCGGTGGCGTAGGCCAAGCGCACGTCTACCCGGCAGGTGGGCCGCGTTCGACCCGGACCCGCCCTCGGGGCCATGACCAGAAAGCACCGCGCGAGGGCCGCCCGGCCTGCGGCCGGGTGCCCCTCTGAGGGTGACAGGCCGGGTATGCGTCTTTTGCAAGCAGGAAGTCCAGAGTTCGAATCCCCTAGGCTCCACAGCACGTAGAAGGCCACTTCCCATGATCGGGAGGTAGCCTTTTCGATCTTGTACAGCTGCAAAATACAGCTACAGCATCAACTTGCCTCGACACGCTCAGTCTGCTCCTGAGGGATCGGGAAGTCGTAGCGCTGTGAGATCTCCTTGAGGGCCTCAACGCACGCTGACTGCACCGGCTGGTAGTCCGCATACCGGAGCTTCACGCTCGCGTACGGCTTGTTCGGACACGGACCTCGCCCCGCAGTCATCCCATGCCAGCCGCAAAGGCCTTTGTATCCCTCTGTGTCTGGGCTGTGATTCTCTCGCTCGTAGGGCTTCACCCAAATCACGACATGCGCCATGACTGCTGACCTTACGAGCGCTGGGCAACAAAAGGGTTGAGATTCGCTGGGGCGAGGTGTTCCAATCGCTGGTTAACCGCACGTGGGGACGCCCGCGTGCCCTGGGAGGGTTTCCGCATGTTGGAAGAGAAGCTCGACGCGCTCTCGCAGATGATGGCCGAGCACATGGCCATGCCATTCTCGTCTGGCTTCCGCGGCCTCGACGTCGAGGACCAGGACATGGTGATGCTCGACGCGGACATCTATGGCTTCGCCGCAGGCGTCCTTAAAGGCCCGCTCAGCGCACAACACCGCTCTGGCCTGACGCGGCTGGCGTCGGCGTGCGAGAAGGTCCTCCCGATGATCGACGATCAGTATGCGACCAAGTACTACGGGCATGTGCGCGACATGGCCGCATTGGCCGCCGAAATCGAGAGCCTGCGCGAGAAGTAGTCATCTGACCAGTACATTCGGCACCAAGGCGTGAAAAGAGTAGCGCGGTGAACAACCCGGTGAACGCATGCGGTCGCGGCACTAAGAAAGGCCATCCCTCGGAAGGAATGGCCTTCAGCGATCAATCTTGTTCTAGCGTTCTAGATGATCTCCCAGGCGCTTGAGTGCCTTGCGTGTCTCCCCCGAGGACACTTCGCTGTAGATGTTCATGATCACCGCGATTTGGGAGTGGCGGAGGATCTGCATGGCGACCCGCGGGTGGACGTCGAGGGCGACGAGCAAGATACGCAGGTCTTGCGGGTGGCGTGGACATGGACTTTGCGCACTCTGGCCTTGGCGCAGGCGTTCGCGAAGCTGCGGCGGAAGTTGGACGGCTCGATCGGACGGCCACTGGCGGTGGTGAATACGAACCCTGTGTCCTGCCAGCCCTCTCCAGCCGTTTCCCGGGCGGTGTCACACGCTCGTTGACGGGCACGGAGGGCCGTCGTGACGATCTCAGGGAAGGGCAGGGTGGCCTCAGAGGCGTCCGTCTTGGTCTGGCGGTGCAGCAGCTTGCCCGCGACGCGCTGGAGCTGCCAGCCGATCGTCATCTCGGCCTGGTCGAGATCGACGTCCTCTCAACGCAGCCCGAGAGTTTCGCCCAGGCGCAGCCCGAGGACAAGCACCAGGGCGTACGCCGGGTACATCGGGTCCTCCTTTCTTCGCGCCGACTCCAGGAAGGTCCGCACTTCCTCGACCGACCACGTGGGCGGCGTGTTGGACGGCGTCGGTCAGGGTGTCGGCGGTGACCCAGGCCGATGGTGGTGCGGTGGGGCCGCCTG
This sequence comes from Nonomuraea sp. NPDC048901, assembly GCF_040649695.1. NCBI lineage: Bacteria > Bacillati > Actinomycetota > Actinomycetes > Streptosporangiales > Streptosporangiaceae > Nonomuraea > Nonomuraea sp. NPDC048901. The sequence continues at coordinate 225,217 of NZ_JBEZFW010000001.1, forward strand.
GACCGTCGAGGCGGATGACGGCGTGGAAGTGGACGGCGCCGCCGCGTCGCTGGTATTCGGCGACTTTGGCGAAGGAGGCAGTGACGTGGTGGCGGAGGTCTTTGAGGGCTAGGCCGCCGAGTTTGGCCAGGTGGTGGCGTAGGGAGTCCCGTGCAGGACATGACACGGCGGTGCGGGAGGTGGGGGTGTTGTTTCGTCCAGCTCGGGCTAGATGACCCCTTCGTCGGCTCTCGGCATCGGACACCGGAGCGAGCCCACGCGCCGAAGCCGGGGGGCGCATACCCCTGCGGTACACCGGGCTGCTACGTGGCTGTTCCGTGTGGGGGTGGAAAGCAGCCTGAACTACTTACAGACGAGGAGGCTTCCCCCCCAAGTCAGAGCCAGTTCCTCAGACCGAGCGACATGTTACTCGTGCACAGGACGGAGATCATCTGGATCGACGGGTAACCGAGAGTCTCCGTAGCGGGAATTGACGGCGATGATGGCGACGAAGCATGTACAGATCACCCACCCACGGTCTCATCGGCTTGCGAGACGACGCCCTGAGTTGAGGAACGAATTCTGGCTCCACCTGGCGAAGTACGCTGGACCCACGGGGTGAAGCGGATTCATGTTCGGTGAGAACTGGCCCCACCCCGGGGGGCATGGTTGAAGCATGAGTTTTGGTACCAACCTCAGCGCGGTCTGGTACCAGGCCCGGAGCTCCAGTCGCCTTGATCACGAACGACGTTTGGTACCACTGTCGATGAGCTGGACTGCGTCAGCCTGCCAGTCGGGCGAGGGCCAGTGCGTGTGCCTGGTCGAGGGATTCCGCGGCAGCGCAAGGGACGTCCGGCTGCACACCGGTGCCCTCCCAGTTCGCGCCGGAGACGGGGTTGATGGCGCGGCCGGTGGGGACGGTGGTTTCCAGGTGGGGGTGGACGGTCCAGCCCTTGCACGGGTGTGCGCCGCCGCGGGTGGGCTCGCCGACGACAACGGCGCGGCCGAGCTGTTGCAGGTCGTAGGCCAGTTCCTCAGCGGCGGAGAAGGTGCTGTCACTGGACAACACGTACAACGGTTTGCTGCCGCCGAAACGCGCGCCGGGAACGTGCGGCAGGCTCCAGGACTGCTCGCTGCGCTCGCTGCTGCGCCAGTACATGGTGTTGAGGTGGGTGCGCTCGTCCAGGAGGTAACTGCAGACGAAGGCGACGGTGTCCGGGTCGCCGCCCCGGTTGTTGCGAAGGTCCACGATCAGCGCCTGGGCGCGGGAGGCCAGGGTGAGCGCGGCGCTCAGCGGTTCGGCGGCCCAATCCAGCGGAAACAGCATCGGCGCCAGCTCCACCACGGCGACCCCTCCCTCGAGCAACTCCACCCGGGGCGCACCGCCCAGCGAGGCGTCGAAGTCCCGGCGGATGGAGTCCAGGGTTGCCGCGCCCTGCTTGGGGGACACCGGCTCGGCGTGATGCTTCAGTCTCAGGTGTTTGTCGTTGTTGACGGACTGCAGGTCCGCGGTGACCAGACGGGCGAGTTCCTCGGCACTGCCGACGTCATAGGCGCCCTCGGCGAGGCGTCGTTGTAGCAGGTCGGCGAGCTGCTCGGCTATCTCAGGGAAAACGTAGTGCTCGGTCAGCAGCCGGGTTGTCTCGTCGATGACAGGGGCGGGCTGAAGGTTCGTCAGAGTCGTCATGGCAGGGAGTAGAGCACTGCCCTGACGAAAACGTCAAAGACGTTGAAAACCTTCGGTATGCGTGATCAGTCTTCACACTTGCCACCTCCTGAGGAGGTTCTGGAGATCGGCGCGGCTGAGCAGTTCGCGGCGCTCGCCCACCCGTTGCGTCAGCGGTTGCTCTTCACCCCTGGGCCACCAGCGGCACAGCCCGACCACTCCGAAGGCCCGCCCCCACCTCACCGGCCTTCGAGGCGACGGCCGCTGGGGTGGGGCCAAATCTCGCTGGTGATCAAGCCTTGATCGCCGCTGATGGGTGGAGCACCGGCCAGCCCATCAACGTCCGCTCGACCAGCGCGCGTAGCGGCGATGTCCCGGTCACCTTCGCGGATGTGTCCACGGCGCATCTGCTGCTCGGCTGACCGTCGGCCACCGACCTGCTCACCGGTATGACCGCGCAACTGGAATGGCTCACCGCCAATCGCAGCCGTTCGCCCCTTGCGGTAGAGACGGTCCAAGCCGAATCATCCTGCTCGTCTACCTCCGCCTCACGCCGTAGACGATGCGTAAAAGTAAAGGCCCGTTGCTGTCACCGGGAGGGGCAGGCCCAGGCCGGCTTGATCGGAGTCAGCAGTGCCAGCGCGGCCAGCGCGAAGGCGGGGAGCAGGGCCCAGCGCAGCACCTGGTAGCCCACCTCCTGCTGTTTGGTCGTGGTGCCGAGCGAGGTGCCGATGCTCTCGTACACCTCATCCAGCGAGCCGGCCGTCTGGGCGTTGTAGGCGCGTCCGGCAGTGCCTTCGGCCAGGGTGCGCAAGGTTTCCTCGTTGGGCGGGACCTCGAGGCGGCGTCCGTTGATCTCGACGGCACCGTTGGGCGTGCCGAAGGCGATGGTGGAGACCGGGACTCTGGCTGCGGCGGCGGCCTTGGTCGCATCGGGTACGACTCGGCCGGAGGTGTTGTCGCCGTCGGACAGCAGCACGATGGCTGCCGGTGGTGGATCGCTCGCCGAGCGTTGGTCGAAGGAGCGGATCGCGTCCAGGCCGGAGAAGACGGCTTCGCTGATGGCGGTTCCGGGAGCGGGTTTCAGCGCGTCGATCGCTCGGATGGCCGCCGTGTGGTCGAGGGTGGGCGCCACCACCACTGCCGCGGATCGGGCGAAGGAGATCAGGGCGACGTTGAACCGCTCGGGCAGGCTCGTGATGAACATCTTGGCCGAGCTCTTGGCGGCCGCCAACCGGGATGGCGGAATGTCGGTGGCGACCATCGACAGTGACACGTCGATGGCCACGATGATCGTGGCCCGCTCGCGGGGAACCTGAACGGAGGCGGCCGGGCGTGCCGCGGCCACGATGAGCAGAGCCATCAGCACGACGAACATGGCCGCCGCGATGTGCCGCGGCCAGCCGGGACGGGCGGGCGCGACCAGATCGAGCAACCTCGGGTTGGTGAAGCGCGCCATCTGCTGGGGCCGCCGGAACTGGACGGCGATGTAGCCTGCCACGACGACGGCCAGGACCGCGAACGACCACAGCCAGCCGGCGGCCAGAAAGGTCATGCGTCCTCCCCATAACCCATCGGCCGGGGGAGGGCCGAGTGTAGTTCTCCTCCTTCTCACCTTCGCACGCCTTCAAATGGGTCGGCGCCCGCCTGCGCACTCTGCTGGGACGGGGCGACCGTCCGGAACGGACATCGCCAGCGCCCGCACCGCGTTCGTGTGACGTGTCGGGCCCAGGGCCTGCCGTTCGGGTCGGAACAGTCAGAGCTCAAGCATCATCAGGATTTCGTCGCGATCATCGCCGCGCGCGAGCCGCAGCGCGCCAGGCCAACGGCCGATCTCTTTCCAGCCCTGCCGCCTATAGAAGTCTTCGAGCCCAACTCCACCACGGGCGGCGAGGCGGAGTTGTTCGAGCCCCATCTCATCGCGGGCCAGATGGCGCACGCGGTGCATCAGTGCGGCTCCGATCCCCTTGCTGCGGAAGTCGGTGTGGGTTTGGACGTGATGGACCGTTCCCCAGTGGGCGATCAATGGGTTGGCATCTCTGCGCACGTTCAGCCAGCCAGCGAGCGTCCCGTCTACGAGAGCCAAGAGGAAGCGGCTGCGGTGCGAGTCGAGGCCGGCGATGAGCTGATCAGCTACTTCCGCCACCTGATCGAAGGTGACAGAGGGAAACGGGAAACCGGCCGCGCCCCCGGCGTTGGTCACCGTGACCCAGCACTCGACCAGCTCCCGCCGCAGTCCGGGCGACATCTCGTCCCGGCTGGTGATCTGGAGAAACTCTGTGACTCCCTCATGCGGCATGGCCACAGCCTGGCAGACGGCTCCGACAGGAGGGAGAAAGGGGGACTCCGGTCGCTAAGCTCCGGCGAGGTCGTAGGTGGCTGAGCGCTTTCCATTCATGCACTGGCCCATTGCGGACGGGTTACTGGGACCACGGTAAGCAGACGATCAAGTCCTTTGAAATCCCTGGGATTGCAGGTGTAGAGAGGAAGCCGGTTCGCGATCGCAACGCAGGCGATCATCAGGTCCGCAGTGCGGGGGCGTGGTTTGCGTCCTGAGGCGATGACCGCCGTCCACAACTGGCCGTACTCGCGGGCCGCGGTGTCGTCGAAGGGGAGTGGGTCGAATTCGGCTTCGGCGGTCTGAAGGATCTTCATTCGCTGGGCGAGTTCCTGCGGTCCTGTCGCCGCCAGAACGCCGACCGAGAGCTCCGCGGTGGTGATGGCACTGATCATCATCTCATCGGGGAGTTCGTCGGGATCCAGGCCGGCGCGCAGGATGAGGATGTTGGTGTCGAGCAGCCCCAGGGCGTGGGTCATTCCTCGTCCTCTGCGAATTCCCGTCTGCCGTATGCGCGATCGTAAGGGTCGTAGAGATCGTCGTTGGCGTGGCGGTCCATGTCCTCGCGATATTTGGAGTCGTCCAGTCGTGGCATGCCACACGACACAGCGGCGAACTCGGCGCGCGACACGGCCCGGCGCCGGCGGCGGAGAGGGACCAGATCACCGATGTGATGGCCATTACGGGTAACGGCGTATCGCTCCCCACGTTCCAGACCATCCATGATCTCCGCTGACCGATTGCGCAGGTCGCGTTGAGAGATCTCATGGGAGTGGTCCGGCTCAGGAGTACTCACATCCGAAGCCTACAGCGTTGTGCCATCCGGTGCTACCAAGTAGCACTCCACGATGCATGTCAAGCCCGCAGGAGCTGTAACTGATGGGAGCGGCACGATAGGTTGGTCGGTATGGCTGCTCAGCCTGTGGAGCCCGTTGCGCCACGTGATGCGGCGAATCTTGTTCGCTTTGATCCGTGGCGGGCAGCCGGGTGCCGTGGGCACGGCCGTCAGGGCCGGCAGGGCCTGACGGCCGCGACCGGCTACGCCGCCATGCCCGCGCCCAGTTCCAGGTGGGCGCCGGTGAACGTGGCCCTCAGGCGCCGATCGTGCGTCACCACGACCAGCGCGCCACGGAAAGAGGACAGCGCCTCTTGCAGCTGCTCCACGAGCATCGGTGACAGGTGGTTGGTCGGCTCGTCGAGCAGGAGCAGGTCCACGGGCTCGCTCACCAGCCGCGCCAGTTCGATCCGGCGCCGCTGCCCATAGGCGAGCTCCCCGAGGCGCAGCCCCAGGTCGGACGGCCGGAACAGCCCCATGGCGAGCAACGCGTCCGCGTGCTCGTCCAGGCTCCCGGGACGTCCATGCGCGTAGGCCCGCAGCACGGTCAGGTCCGCCGGCTCGTTCTGCGGAAAGACTCGCGTACCCTCGGTGCCCAGCTCATCCTGGCGAAGAACCCCGGCCCGCAGCACGTCCCCGGAATCCAGCTCGTCCTGCCGGAAGAATCCGACTCGGCCGGTCCGCCGTACCTCGCCCGCGTCGGGTCGCAGCTCTCCGGCGAGGACTCGCATCAGCGTGGTCTTGCCCGCTCCGTTCGGGCCGGTGACGAGCAGCCGCTCACCGGCGCGGACAGCCAGGGATTCCAGGTGCAGCCGCCCCGCCACCACCACGCTGTCGAGCACGGCCACCTCGGTCCCGGCGGTGGCTCCCGTGGTGGTGAAGGCGGCGGTGAAGCGCAGCGGCTCGGGCGGCGGCGGCGCCGGGTGGTCGGTGAGCCACCGTAGCCGCTGCTGAGACTGCCGGATGCGCCCGGCGGCCCCGTGTGTACGCGAGCGCGCCCGCCAAGCCCCGGTGCCCATACCCGCCTTGGCCGTCTTACGAGGGATCGAGGCCAGTCGGCCCGCGTTGGCCGCCACCAGCGTGGCATGCCGGTCCAGCTCCGTCTTCCACTCCTCGTGGGCCCGCGCCTGAGCGGCGCGATCGGCGGCCTTGGCGGCGAGGTATCCGGTGTATCCGTCGCCGTAGCGGCGAACCTGCCCGTCGGCGACCTCCAGGATGGCAGTGGTCACCCGCTCCAGGAACATCCGGTCGTGCGTGATGGCCACGACCGTGCCCCGATGGGCGCGCAGGCGCTGTTCGAGCCAGGCCACGGCCTGGCCGTCCAGGTCATTCGTCGGCTCGTCGAGCAACAACAGCTCAGGCGCGGACGCCAACGTGGCGGCCAGGGCGAGCCTGGCGCGTTCGCCACCGGAAAGCGTGCCTAGCGGGCGGCTCCGTTCGAGCCCGGGCAGCCCAAGCCCGTGCAGCGCGACCTCTACACGAGCGTCGGCCTCGTAGCCGCCCCGCGCCTCGAACTGCGCAACCAGCCCCGCGTAGACGTCCAGGCCCGCGCGAGCCTCCGCCCCCGCGCACGCCTCCATGCCCGCTGCCCCGAACGACCGTTCGGCCGCCCGCATCCTGGCTTCGAGCTCGCGCAGGTCGGCCAGTGCCAGATCGACGGCGTCGGCCACCGTCGCATGCGGCGGCAACGCGAGCGACTGCGGCAGGTATCCGACGCCGCCGGGGGCGACGACCACGAGCTCGCCGTTGTCCGGCCGCTCGGCGTCCGCCATGAGCTTGAGCAGCGTGGACTTACCCGACCCGTTGTCGCCGATCACCCCGATCCGCTCGCCGGGTTTGACGGTGAGTGACACCCGGTCCAGGACGACGCGGGTGCCGTAGCGCTTGGTGATCTCGTTGAGTGCCAGTTGGGCAGGGGTACGCAGAGCTCCTCCTTCTCTTCTCAGCGCGGACGACAGGCGCGACGCCCGCGGCGACCAGAACAGCTTGAGACAAGTGATCAGCCCGGCGCCTTACGGCGGCTGAGGCGCTCCCAGGCCCGGTACTCCTCCATGCGGGCTTGGCCACACTGGGGCAGTCGTCATGCCACCTCCTCACTCATTTGAGACGATACGATCCGTCTCGTTGAGCTGAGTATGGGGGAGTGCCGACCCGATGTCAAGACGGACCGTCTCGTCTCGCTCGGCGGTAGGTTTCCGGACGTGTCGGGAGTTCGAATCTTCTAGGCTCCACTGCACGTCAAAGGCCACTTCCCATGATCGGGAAGTGGCCTTTGGATCTCGTGCAGCAGGCGTCCACTCCTCATCACCGTCGTGGCTTTACGGCCATTTGTCACGTTTGGTGTAGGTGGGATGCAAGTGACGATCAAGAGCCGGTCCATATGTTCTTCTCGTCAGGAAAACCTATGAAAAGGACGGTCCCTTGCCCCGCTCCTACGGCGAGTCCAAGCTCGTCGTCCGCTACCGAGCCGGTCTACGGCTGCGGCGTTCGGGCTCTCCGCCCGCGCGAGTGGTGAGTGACATGAGACTCCTCTCCTCAAAGTGACATTTGGCAATCAGTCAAGACGCATCCGGAGGATCGCTGTGAAGAGCATCAAGAGAATCGCCCTCGTCTCCGCCATCTCTGCCTCCCTGGTCGCAGTCATGGGCGGTGCCGCCAGCGCCTCGATGTCCGCGGACACCGGCTCGACGTACGTGGCCTACGAAGGGCCGGGCTTCACCGGCCAGACACAGGTCATCGACAGGTGCGGCACGACCAACCTCCGCTACCGCGGGTCGTACAAGTGGTACGGCTCCGGCCAGTCCGGCCGAATGCACAACCAGATCAACAACAGAGGGCCGGTGCACTTCGTGCTGCCCACCAACGGCAATGCGAAGCAGGCGACGGGCGTCGGGTGGAAGAGCATCTTCGTGGTGTGCTGACGCCCACCTCTTGACCCGGCGGCCTCGCCCCGGGGATCGGTGCCGTTGATGCCCTGCGGTACATCGGAACGTGCCGGGTGTGACCAGGGATCTG